>JBBIPD010000020.1:539-13205 GCA_037443025.1 Chloroflexota bacterium | reverse complement strand
ATATCAAGGGGGGCGCAACCCGGCTTATAACCTCACCATCCTGTTCACCCGCCATACCTGGGACGACCTTCACACCTGGAGCGGCGTGGTGATGATCTCCGTGGTAGTCATCCACCTGAGCCTGCACTGGCGTTGGGTGGTGAATATGACTCGTCGCATGGTTAAGGAGGTTTTCGTGAAGAACGCCAGCATGAACCCGCGTGGGCGCTTCAACCTGTTGGTCAATATCACGGTTGCGATCAGCTTCCTGGTAACCGCCCTGAGCGGCGTGTACTTTCTCTTTGTGCCAGGAGGGCGAGGCGCAGTGGACCCGCTCTTTCTATTTACACGCCAGACGTGGGACATGCTGCACACCTGGGGCGGGGTGGTGCTGATAATCGCCGCTGTGGAGCACTTCATCATCCACTGGAACTGGATCGTGAAAGTCAGCCGGAGCGTGGCAAAAGGTTTCTTCCGCCCCCCTCAGAAACCCTCAACAGCAAAAACTGCCCCATCCGAGGCATGATACAGGGGAATAACAACCAGACTTTTGAAGTATGTACTATTTCGATAAGTTGCATATCCATAGGTAGAGAAAGGATTTCAGACATGTTCAAGAAGATCATCGGTATCACAATATTGGTGGGGTTGGTGGCAGTGCTGATCTTTGGCGCAATCAACCGCACCCAGGCAAAAGGTACCTGGGGTGAAGCAAACTTTAGAGGCAATCAATCAGGCTATGGTCAGAGGTACGCCAATGGATCTAACCCGCCAGTCCAATCGAATGATGGGGTCATTACCGGGCAGGGAAATCGTTGGTTTCAATCCAATGAGAATACAACCCTGGATCAAGACAACCCTGGCTCCCAACCTGGAACTGGGTTTGGCAGAGGACAGGGCAATCAACTCAATCAGTCCGGCGCCGGGTACTCTCGCGGCGCTGGCGCGGGCGACCCTACCCTTGGGAATCCCCTGGCAGAGGTGGATGAATGGATAAACGTCGAAGGCGAAGTCACCGCCGTTGACTCAACGCTGGTCACCGTCGCACTGGCGGATGGGCAAGTCGTCGAGATTTACGGGCGTCCCTGGACTTACGCCCAGGAGAATGGCTTCAGCGTGCAGGTCGGCGATCGCCTGTTACTGACTGGCTTTTACGAAGACAACCTCCTGGAAGTGGGTGCCATTCAGAACCTGACGACCGGCGCATCCATCCAAGTCCGCGAGGAAAACGGTCGCCCGTTGTGGGCAGGGCGCGGCAGGCGAGGTTGAGATTGACATCGTGAATAGAATCCTCGTAGCGGCGCAGCATGCTGCGCCGCTACGTGATTTAACCTCGCCCCAATATATCGGCTATAATCCTGGCAGCAATGGGCGCGTCCAGGGCATCCCCAACAAGATGAGGACGAGCGCCAAGCCAAACCAAATCAGCGCGGCGCGGTGCCTGGCAGACGGCTCGGCGGCGCGCTTGGTCTTTGCGTTGCCGATATGCGCCAGAACTACCGCAACGATCATATAAAAAGCGTGCTCCAGCCCAAAGAAGCGCATACCGGCGTTGCTCATCGCCTGGCTCAGGTTTTGGAACATGCTTTTGGTGATTGGGCTTAAAAACACATATAAAATCAAGCCCAACAAGAGCTGGATATCCATGGCTGAGGTGTAGACCATGCCCAGCGTGCGGTCCGCACTGCTCCATTGGCGCTTGCCAAACCAGCCGACAAGCGCTCGCCCGACGGCGATAATCCCCACAATCAATACCACCCAGCGCACAATATTGTGAACAGCCAATACAAGTGGATACATTTATTGAGCCTCCAATGCTTTTGGATAGGGTTGTTGTTGATCTTCGTCGTTCGCCCGGGCTGCCCGTATCCGGTACAGGTCATGGTAGGCGATGAAACCGATCGCCACATACGCCATGGTTTTTGGGATCATTAACATGCCGATGGATGGAATCTGCTGCACAAACAGGATTACCGGGATATAACAGGCATACGATACCAGGATCATCACCCCAATCCACTGAAAAGCCCGGTCGCCCACCCGCCTGGCGTCGCGTAAATTCAAATAAGCCACACCCAACCCTTGCAACATCAAGGGCAGATTGCGCAGGGTAGACATGGGTTGCGGCGGAACCACGCTGTTCCAATGGTTGCTAGGCAAGAGCATGATTACCAGCCGTAAGACGCCCGCCCCGAGCAGCAGGTACTCGAACCAACCATAACGACCCTCAAAGCGCCTCCGCCATAATTCCAGCACAAGCATATAGAAGAGAGTCACGGTGATGGCGGTGGAGAGAGCCCCTGACCCCACCAGCCCCAATTGGACGTCAAACAGGTTGATTTGCGTCTCCAACCCGCCCGAAGCGTAAGCCAGCACCCGAAAACCGACATGCCCGGTGTCTCCCAATGCCAGCAGAGCAAACGCCCAGATTACCAACCTGGCAGCCTTCTGGTCTTGCGGCGCAACCACCTCCCGTCTGCGGATCATCACCGCCACCAGCCCCCAGACCACAATCAGATATATCAGGTTAAAACCGATTTCGACCCACATCCGCATGCTTTCAGACATACAAATTCTCCTGACAGTCCTGGATGGCAAACATAGCAAATCTATCAAATATGAACGTGAATGTCAAGCTGAGGGCTGAGATTGTTGTGAAATATGTTACGATTCCCTTTGTAGCTACATCTCCAAATCGTTTATCGAGGTGAACATGTTCGATCTGCCCGATTCCGACATCCTGCCGCTAACCCTGCAGCATAGCTTTTGGACCTGGTCTGCCCAATCGAAGGTTTCGCCGATTGCCATCAAGCGCGCCCAGGGGGTGTATTTTTGGGACGTGAACGACAAGCGCTACCTGGATTTCAATTCGATGGTCATGTGCGTTAACATCGGTCACGGCGAGCAGCGGGTGATTGACGCTATCATCGAACAGGCGCGGCAGTTGCCTTATGCCGGTCCGCCCATGGCAACCCGCCCGCGGGCTATCCTGGGCAAGCTACTGACCGAGATAACCCCTGGGAATCTGGATCACTTCCTTTTCACTCTGGGCGGCGCCGACGCCAACGAAAACGCTATCAAACTGGCGCGCGCCTATACCGGTCGGCACAAGATATTGGCGCGCTATCGCTCTTATCACGGCGCCAGCGCAGGGGCGATGGCTGCCACCGGCGACCCACGCCGCCTCGCCTGGGAGCCGCACCTGATGCCGGGCGTGGTGCATTTCCTTGACCCCTACCGCTACCGCTCCACGTTTCATCGCACTAACCCGGATATCTCTGAAGAGGAATTCACCCAGGACTATCTCAACCACCTGGAAGAGATCATCACCTACGAAGGACCGCAAACCATCGCCGCCATTCTGCTGGAAACGGTCACCGGAACCAATGGGGTGATCATCCCTCCCGCAGGTTACCTGCAAGGCGTGCGGGAGATATGCAATCGCCATGGCATCCTGCTCATCGCCGATGAAGTGATGAGCGGATTTGGTCGCACCGGGCGCTGGTTCGCGGTGGATCATTGGGGGGTGACCCCTGATTTGATGACCATGGCGAAGGGGTTGACCTCCGGCTACGCCCCACTGGGGGCGGTCGGCATCAAGCCCGAGATTGCGGAGTTTTTCAACGAGCGCGTTTTCCAGAGCGGTCTCACCTACAACGCCCACCCCATCAGCCTGGCGGCGGCGATTGCCAACATCCGGGTGATGCAGGAAGATCGCCTGGTCGAGCATGCGGCAGAGATGGGACCGGTTTTGCACCGCCTGCTCACCGACCTGGGCGAGCAGCACCCATCAGTGGGCGAAGTGCGCTCAATCGGGCTGTTTGGCGTCATCGAGTTGGTGCGCAATCGTCAGACCAAAGAGCCTCTCGCGCCTTATGATGGCACCAGCCCGGAGATGACAGCGGTGCGCAAATTTTTACTCGATCATGGTCTGTATCTTTACACCCACTGGCACACCCTGCTGATCATCCCGCCCCTTATCATCACCGAAGAGCAGTTACAAGAGGGGTTTAACCTGATAGATAAAGCCCTGGAAATTGCCGATAAAGCAGTGGGCTGAATGGTCAAAAGTTCGGCAGTTGATTGAGCAAAAATTACCAAATAATGAGAATCTGAGTCTTGAAAGGTCGGTCACACCAAAGCGCCTCTCAAATCCCAGAGCTATTTCTGGTTAAGATGGAACGTCTGCTTGGGGAGGACTATCCTGCTTTCAGGGATAGCCTGAACCAGCCGCCGGCTGTTGGTCTGCGGGTCAACACCTTGAAAGTCTCACATCAGGAAATCCCGAATACCTTCCCAGATCAACTCACACCGATACCCTGGTGCCCTTCTGGATACTGGCTCAAACCCACGGGGGTGTATTCCGAATCCGGGCTGTCCCCTGGCAAACATCCATATCACGCTGCCGGTTTGTACTACCTGCAAGACCCTTCCGCCATGGCAGCCGGGGAAATCCTAGACCCCCAACCCGGGGAGCGGGTGTTGGATATCGCGGCGGCACCGGGCGGAAAGACAACCCACATCCTCGCCAAAATGGACAATAGCGGTTTGCTCATCGCCAACGAGGTCCACCCGCAGCGCGTCTGGGAGCTGGCAGAAAATCTGGAGCGTTGGGGAGCGCGAAACGTCATTCTGGTCAACGAAACTCCCCCTCGTCTGGCAGAACATTTCAGAGGCTATTTTGATCGGGTTTTGCTGGACGCCCCCTGCTCCGGCGAGGGGATGTTCCGCAAGAGCGAGAGCGCGAGGCGGGACTGGTCTCCCCAGCTTGTGGAGAGCTGCGCCCTGCGCCAATCTGCCATCCTGAACGACGCCGCCGGGATGCTCCGTCCCGGAGGAATTCTGGTCTATTCCACCTGTACTTTTTCCCCGGAAGAAAACGAAGGCGTCATTTCGGCTTTCCTTGCCGGTCACCCCGATTTTGAACTGGAGCAGGTGGAGTTATCCCCAGGATTCGACCAAGGACGACCGGAGTGGGGGAGCGGAATGCCGGAACTGGCAGCCACCGTGCGCATCTGGTCTCATCATTCTGAGACTGATGGGCATTTCATTGCCCGCTTGAGAAAGAAGGGCAATCCCGGCAGCGCGCCCCTCTAACCAGCCAGACCCGCTGCCCCTTCGGCTCAGGCAAGGCTGACCTTTCGGGAATTTGCGCGGCATACGCTCAACCCGGAGATAGATTTTGAACCCCTGCTCTTAGCCGGATCGTACCTGTATCACCTCCCCTCAGGTGCGCCCGACTTACGACCCCTGAAAGTGATCCATCCAGGGCTTTGGCTGGGCAGAGTCATCCCCGGTAAACGTAGCGGCGAGCTGCGCTTCGAGCCTGCCCACGCCCTGGGATTGACTCTGCGAGCGTCCGAAGTGCAACAGGCAATCAACCTGGATGTGGAACAGGCGCTACGCTACCTGCATGGTGAAACCCTCTCCGTTCCAGGCGAAGAGGGTTGGGTATTGATGACAATCAATGGGTATCCGTTGGGGTGGGGTCGGCGCGCCAGGGGGATCATCAAGAACTATTATCCCAAGGGGCTGCGCCGGAGATACCCCATCTAATTCAACCGCGAAAAATTCGCCCCCACCGAACTCAGCGTTTGCGCCGCGCCGGGCTGGTGCGCACCGGAGGCGCATCCAACGGACCCAGGCGCGGGGGACCGAAGGCAGTGTAAATCAGTGAATACAGAATGGTGACCACCCCAAATCCGATAATCATCAGCAAGACGGTCACCATCAACACCGCAAAAAACGCCTTGACATCACCCAGATAGGGGATATTGACCGTTTGCATCAGTTCGGCGGGCATGGGCAGCCATTTCTTCTCGCTGTTTTCCCGTACCAGGACCACCGCCCCGGCGTAAGCCATCACCGGTATCACCAACATCAGCAGGCAGCCAATTCCCCGCCAGATAGGGTGGATTTTCCAGGGTCGTTCCCCCATCCGACTGCGGTCGTTATATTTCATGTATTTAGACATGAGACACCTCCCTTTGCCCTGAGGATGATTTCATCATCCGGGCAGCTTTCTCAATTGCAGAGATAATGCTGTAGTATCCCGTACAACGACACAGGTTGCCCGTAATTGCCTGGCGAATATCATCCGGATCTGGTTCTGATTTCTCTTCCAACAACTTCACCGCCAACATAATAAAACCCGGAGTGCAGTAACCGCATTGCACTGCCCCTTCGTCTATAAACGCCTGCTGCACCGGATGCAGTTCACCCCCAGCCGCCAGACCCTCGATGGTGACGATTTCCGCCTGATGGGCGCGGGGAGCGGGAACCAGGCAACTCATCACCGCAGCCCCATCCAGGAACACCGTGCATGCCCCACACTCGCCTTCGGCGCAGCCCTCTTTGGTCCCTGTCAGACCAGCCTCCTCCCGGAGCAGGCGGAGCAGGGTCTTTTCGTGCCCGCCGGTGAAGGTGTAGGTCTGACCATTGATGCGGGTCACAATGGGTTCGCCCTGACGATGCTGGCTGGGATCAGCCAGGAGCGGCGCTTTGGACGGGGGTTGCTTTCCTAACAACAACACCGGATCTTTGGGGAAGGCTTCATCTTCTGCGCCATCTCGAATCTCACGCAAAGCCCGCAGGGTGCAGATGCGCACCATATGGCTGCGGTAATCCGCCGGGCTGCGCACATCGCTGATGGGACGGGCGGCTCGTTCAGCCAGCTCAGCCGTTTGCGCCAGGACCTCATCGCTCAAGACTTTTCCGAGGAGATACTTCTCAGCTTCGGCAGCGTGAATGATGGTCGGGGCGACTGCGCCCAGGGTGATGGCGGCTTGCTCCACTCGCCCGCCATCCAGGGTCAGCACAACAGCAGCGTTGACCAGCGAAATCGCCTGCGCGCTGCGCAGACCCAGCTTGATAAAAGAGCCGCGCTGATTGGATTTCATCGCCGGGAAAGCGATATCAACCAGCATCTCGTCCGGGCGCATGACCGTACCCCGTACGCCGGTGTAAAACGCATCCAGGGGCACGTTTCGCTCGCCATCCAGCGAAGCCAGGCGGACCCAGGCTCCCAAAGCCATCAAGGGGGTGATGGTGTCATTTGCTGGCGAAGCGGTGATCAGGTTGCCCGCTACCGTGCCCCGATTGCGAATCTGCGGCGCGCCGACCTGCCAGGCGGCTTGCGCCAGGGGAAAACCCCGCTCCACAACCAATTTCGAGGCGACGCACTGGTTGTGCGTGACCAGCGGTCCAAGGTGGATGATCTCATCCTCATCCAGCGTAATCTGATCCAGACCCGGGATGCGGGTCACATCCACCAGAATCTCGATGCCTTTGCGCACGCCGCGCTCCATCTCCAGTATCAGGTCTGTGGCGCCGGCGATAATCCGGGCGCGCTCGCCGTATCTTGCCAATATCTGTAAAACATCCTCAATCTTCGTCGCGTTGATATATTCGCTCCACATACATCGCTCCAATAAACCTCACTCAGATGGCTTCTCTACCCGAGCGTCCCTGCCCTTCCGCTCCAGGAGCACCTCCGCCATGATGCTCAGGGCAATTTCCTCAGGGGTTTCTCCACCCAAATCAAGCCAAATCGGCGAGTGCACTCGCGCCAGATTTTCCTCTGTCGCCCCCAATTCCATCAGTTTTTGACGGGTGATTTCCCAGCGTCGCCGCGAGCCAATCACGCCAACATAACCGGCTGGCGTATTCAGCAGCGCCGTAAGGGCAGGCACATCCACATCCACGCTGCGCGTTGTCAGCACCAGACTCGTCCAGGGTTTGATCTTCACCTGCCGCGCCAAATCCTCTGCCGATGCCGGATAATATCCATCCGCATCGGGGATAGCCTCAGGGGTGCAAAGCTCAACCCGGTCGTCGCTGACCATCACCCGAAAGCCCAACCATTTCGCCAGGTGGACGACCGCCTTGCCAACATGCCCGCAGCCGATCACGATTAACTCCGGTTGGGGGAGGATAGGCTCCACATAGACCTCCATCTGCCCACCGCACACGCCCGGGTCGCCGCGCTGTGGGTCTGCCATACTGTATTCAATCAGGCGTGGTTTGCCATCCCGAAGCGCCTGCAACGCCTCAGCGATGACCCGGCTTTCCATCTCGCCGCCGCCGATGGTGCCGATGGTGCCTCCATCGGCGTACACCAACATTTTACTCGCCGCCTGGCGCGGGGTAGAGCCGCTGGCGCGGACGACAATACAGAGCGCCCCAGGCTCGTTGGTCTTCTCCAGCTCCACAACCGCCTGGAAAATCATCCCTCAACTCTCCAACAGACCCAAAACAACCGGCAAAAGTTGTTTTTTCCGCGAGACGACCCCTTCCGCCAGGCGCGTGCCGTCCGGTTGGCGCGGGTAGGGCAAACCGCCCAGCACAGGCGGCTCATTGGATATCAAAAGTCGGCTGTTCCCGCTGACCACATCCGTCACCATCAGCATGGCAAAATTCAACCCGCGAGCTGCTCGCAACTGGTCGAGCGCCGCGCGCAGCGCTTCCAGGTGCTCATCCAATTGTATCAGGCTGGTGACCTCCGCCTGGGCTATGGCAAATTCATACCCGCCTGCTTCATAAGTCTTCAAATCGGTGGTGACAATCTCCTGTGGGTTGCGGGTCATCAACCCTGCCCCGGCATCCAGCACCTTTTTCCCAAAGGATTGAATCGTCTCGCCTGCCAGGGGGCTGTTGCGGACAAACGTCCAACGTCCCAGGCGTTCAGCGGCGCGGCGGTCACGGTCGGTTGTGGTCGGCGAGGTCAGAATCAGGGTATCTGAGAGCAGCCCTGCCAGCAACATCCCTGCCAGCGGCGGCGGGGCGCTCAGACCGGCGTCTTCTATCCGCTCTGAGACCAGGGTGCTGGTGCTGCCCACCACATCTACCGAAAAACGAATCGGGACGTGTGTGGTCGGGTTGCCCAGGCGGTGATGGTCCAATATCTCGACCAATTCAGCCTCATCCAGGGAACCCAACGCCTGCCCCGCCTCGTTGTGATCAACCAGGATAAGGCGCAGTCGGGGTGGGTTGAGCACATCCCGCTGGCGGCTCACACCCAGGTACAGCCCTTCCTCATCTACAATCAGAAAATCGTTGTGCTCCTCGCGTAAAATGCGTTGAATCACATCCCGAATGCGGGTTTTCGCCTGGAAACGCGGAACCTCTCTATTGGTGGCTTCTTTACAGGGCAAATCTAAAATCTCGCTCAGGCGAATCTCCTGTCGGCGCGGGTGCGTCCCAACCAGATCGCTGAACAAATCCAACAGGCTTGAACCATTGATCAGACCGAAAGGCTTACCGTCCTCCTGCACCACCGGGGCGATGCCGCCGGTGCGGCTGGTGATCGCCCATGCGTCTCGCAATGGGCTATCAGGCAAGACCGTATCCAGCCGCCGGGTCACAGATTCGAAGGTTGGCGAAGCGTCGGTCAAGAGGAGCGGGGCTTCCAGATTGAGATGCTTCAAAACCCAGGTGGTCTGGGGGTTGGTCGGACCAGCCCTGGCGGCAATGGTCTCTTCATTGTCGCGCTCGCGCAGCAACCAGGCATACCCCATCGCTGAAGCGATGGAGTCGGTATCCGGATTCACGTGTCCGATGACGTAAGTCACGCCCATGCTCAGTTTCCTCGATGTTCAATCACCGCCTATTTTATCCTAACCCATCTCGCGCAAACCACGCCAGATTTTTTCCGGGGTCAACGGGTTATCATCCACCGGCACTCCGCAGGCGTCCAGCACAGCGTTCGCCACGGCTGGCGCCACGCCATCCATGGGAATCTCCGCCACCGCCTTGACCCCAAAGGGATGGGATGGCTCGAAAGTCTCGACGAAAATGGTCTCCATCTCCGGCATTTCGTGCGCCTGGAAGATATGGTAATCCCGAAAATCGCGCTCCCGCGCCCGACCCAGCTCATCGTACACCAGCTCTTCACACACGGCATAGCCCAGCGCCTGCGCCATGCCGCCCTCCACCTGCCCCGATGCGGTGATGGGGTTGACAATCACCCCCGAGTCTACCGCCATGACCAGCTTATCCACCACAACCTGCCCGGTTTGAATATCCACCGTCACTTCGGCGAACTGGGCGGCGAAGGGAGGCGGTGAGACGGGCGACATAAATGACGCCACGCCCATGATTTGCTCCTGGTCTTCGTGGTGCAGGCTGTGATGCGCCACCTCAGCCAGAGTCACCGAGCGCCCATCCGAAGCAATTGCCCGTCTTTGCCCAAGCTGGATATCATCTGGGCTGATCTGGGTTTCGCCTCCTTGAGCGTTGAGCATTTTGGCTGCGCGCCTGCGGATTTGCTCTGCCACTTTCTCCGCCGCTCTGACAACCGCCGCCCCCGAGATATAGGTGGTGCTGGAAGCGTAAGCGCCTTTATCGAAGGGGGTGAAATCGGTATCGGAGGAGTAAGTGATGATATCTTCCAGCGCAACCCCTAAAATCTCGGCTGCCATTTGAGCCAAAACCGTATCCGAACCGGTGCCCAAATCGGTGGCGCCAACCAAAAGGTTGAACGAACCATCATCGTTCATCTTGATGCTTGCCGCGCCCATATCCAGGTAGGGGATAGCGGTGCCCTGCATCACCAAAGCCACGCCAATCCCCTTGCGCAGAAAAGGTTTGCCGGGAACCTGATGCCAGTCGGGGTTGCCGAATTTCTGATCCCAGCCGATGGCAGCCTTCCCCTGACGGACGCATTCCACCAGACCGCAGGTCTCGATAATCTCCGGACGCGGCTCGCGCCCCTCGCTCCAGGCGGTGCTGAAGGGATGCAACTCCCCGGCGCGCAGAGCGTTTTTTAATCGAAACTCCAGGGGGTCCAGGTTGAGCTGTCGGGCGATCTTCTCCATGTGCCGCTCAACCGCCCAGTACCCTTGCGGCACCCCGTAACCGCGGTAGGCGCCGGCGGGCGGGCGATTGGTATAGACGATATCGGCGTAGAAACGGATGTTGGGTTTCTGGCGGTAAGGACCATCGCCCACGTACAATGCCATGGCTTTATGCCCGGTATTGCCGGTGACGGTCAGCGCGTGGCAACCATACGCACCGGTATCGCTCAGGGCGTACATGGCGTTGGCGGTGATCGTCCCATCCCTCTTGACGCCGGTTTTCATATGGATTCGCATCGGATGGCGTGAGCGGGCGGCAATAAACTCCTCCTCTCGGGTGTACTCGTAATACACCGGTCTGCCGGTAGCGATGGTCAGATGAGCCGCCACATCTTCTATCAACACTTCCTGTTTCCCGCCAAATCCGCCGCCGATGCGGGGTTTGATCACCCGAATCCGTTTTATGGGCAGCCCCAACACCGGCGCCAGGATGCGGCGCACATGGAAGGGGACCTGGGTGCTGGTGCGGATGACCAGGCGATCGTCTTCGTCCCAATAGGTGATAACCACATGCGGTTCGATATGCGCCTGCTGCACTTTGGGGACTTCGTACTCCCCTTCAATAATTTCATCCGCCTCGGCAAAGCCCGCTTCCACATCCCCGATATCAATCCGAATTTTAGCCGCCAGATTACGGCTGGGGTCCGAATCGGAAAAATTGACATACTCGGGTTCATCGTGGAGCAGCGGCGCGCCGGGCTTCATCGCCTCCGCCGGGTCGAGCAGCACCGGTAAAGCCTCATATTCCACTTCAATCAATCGCAAAGCCTCTTCTGCGATGGCTTCGCTCTCCGCCGCTACAAACGCCACCCTATCGCCGACAAAGCGCACTTTCTGGTCGAGAGAGAAAGTGTCCAACGGACCCGGTATCGGGTCAGACTGCCCGGCGGTCGAGAAAGCCACTCGGGGCAGGTCCTGGTAGGTGAGAACCGCTGCCACACCGGGGAGGGCGCGCGCCCGGCTGACGTCAATCCGCTTGATGCGGGCGTGCGCCAGCGGGCTATGCAACACTTTAGCAATCAACATCCCCCGCTGTTCGAAATCGGCGGCGAAAGCGGGCTTACCCTGCACCAGTTTCACCGCATCCACTTTGCGCTCCGGCTTACCGACGCGCATCCAGCGCTCCGCCTGGGGGGTGATCTGAATGCGCGGCATCACTCGCGTGGACGTCAGCACCTCCTCTTCGCTCGCTGCAGGGAGGGGAAAACCTTCATCGCCGCCCTTCCCGGGTTCGGACTCGGGCGGCAGCCATTCTGCGGGGGCAGGGATGGCAGGCTCACCCCCAATCGAGTTCACCTGCTCACCGCGCAAAATGGCAGCGGCGCGCAGCACTGCCTGGACTGGCTTTAAGTAGCCCGTGCAGCGGCACAGCACCCCCGACAAGGCATCGCACACCTCCGCCTCGCTCGGATTAGGGTTGCGCTCCAAAAGTTGTTTCGCCGCCAACACCTGGGCGGGTGTGCAATAGCCGCATTGGATGGCGCCGGTGTCCGCGAAGGCTTGCTGAACAGGGTGCAACCCCTGACTTACTTTCCACCCCTGAAGAGGATTCTCTCCTAACGCCTCGACGGTTTGGATATGATGACCAACCGCCTGCGCTGCCAGAAATACGCACGAGTTGATGGGTTTTCCGTCCAGCAGCACCGCGCAGGCGCCGCATTCCCCCGTTTCACATCCATGCTTAACCCCAAAATATCCCAGCCCGCGCAACACTTTCAACAGGCTATCGCCAGGGGCTGCCTGGACGTGTACGGTGATTTGATTGATGTTGAGACCCAACTCCATTTTGGCACTCCCTTCTCACGACATCGGGTTGACTCTCAAGACTAAGATT
>JBBIPD010000020.1:0-529 GCA_037443025.1 Chloroflexota bacterium | reverse complement strand
GGGCAACCCGTCAATCGCTTTAGTTTCCCGGAGAGGGCGTTCTGATATCACCCTTGCTCCCGAGCGTTGCAAGTTGTTTGCGGAATATCCTCGCAACCCGGCGGATGGAGGGACTGATATCCCCGTCGGGGAGATAACCCTTGGCGATTGTCCCAGGCTGAACGTCCTGCCCCAGGAGAGAGGATAGAACTCTTTCAAACAGTCGAAATGACGTTGGGAGCGTTCCATACCATTCACCCGGTATCCGTTGGGCGAGAAAAGATCATTCTGCAGTTGCATGCAGCAAGCGAGACCGGCGAAGAGCCGGTCAACCGAACCTGTTGGCAGGGTTTCGAACAACCCGATAGGATTTCCCAGGATAAGATTGTCTATGGTCGAATTCACGCCGGTCATTCAGGTCATCCTGGTTGGCAATCTGGTAAGCACAATCCGCTCCAATTGTAAACCATTTTGTCAAATTCCCGCAGCGATATCTACCTGGATGTCCCTGCTTCACCTGACTTATAAGCTCTGCAAGGAGAGGATTGAG
>JBBIPD010000019.1:14807-16932 GCA_037443025.1 Chloroflexota bacterium | reverse complement strand
GAAATAACCGTCCGCGTCGATTGAGTCGCCGGAATCGCGATAGGTCAGCAGGTGAAAGGCTTGCTCCTCGCCCAGGGAATAGACCAGGGCGAAATCGGTGTCGGGTGTGACATTGCTTGCCTCGTAACCCACCAATGCCCGCATATCGCTCGCCCGATGGATATCCACCGGGTGGCTAGGAGAATAGATAGCGCGAATCGGAACGCTCGTCGAGTCCAGCCTGACCGTGATGGAGACATCTTCCAGGGGGAAGGCAGAGAATTTCTCTGTGTTCAAGGGATAAACATAGCGCACCAAGCCGTTTTCAGCCGTCAAAACCTGACTGTACTCCAACTCAATCCGTTGCTCGCCTTTCGGCGAGATGGGAAAGATGCGCGCCTGGAGCGCACCTCTTCCAGCATATTCTAATAGAGCCGGGTCGCGCAGATTATAGACGATTTGCTCATAGGTTTGGCGAGCTTCTTCGGCGCTCAATACCCGTCCTTCCACCGGTTTTCCATCCACCCATAAGGTGAAAGTTCCCAGCGCGGCGTCCTGCGGGATTGGGAAGAGATATGTCCCCTCCACCTGCCAATCGTTTGGATTGTAGAAAACCTGGTCCACATGGGTCACCGCAACCTGATTCTGGATGCTGACCTCAACCCGATGGTAACGGATAGAGAGCTGCGCCAGCATCGGTCGCGGCGGGCAGGGCAAAGGTCCCGGACATGGAGGCGGCGGACAGGGACCTGGGTCGCATATCGGAGGTTCAGGGATGATAATCCCATCGGCTGATACCGGCGTCGGCAAGAAAGAAATCAGAGCCAAAAAAAGTCCAATCATCATGATTCTTGTTTTCATTTCGCCCTCCAGGGTTGCCCAGGCTCAGGAGATTTTTCTCGTCAGGGTCAAGACGCTCAGGCTAAGCAAATAGTTCCGCCGCAGGGTATGGTCAGCTAACCGATGAAGCCTTCAGATTCATCGGCGGGAGCAAGGCGCCGCGAGGTGGTATAATTCGGGGGCAATCATCAGGCACAAAGGTCACAGGCTGGCTTTGTGAACTTTGTGCCTTTGTGGTGATATTCAAATGTGTTGGGCATGATGTATGTTAGATAAACTATCTGGGATAGAAGCTAGGTACGATGAAATTAACCAATTGTTGATGGAGGTCGGCGACGACTATCAGCGCGCGGCGGAACTCGGCATGGAACGGGCAGAACTGGAACCGCTGGTGGAGAAAGCCCGCCAATACCGCCAGACCCTGGAGCGCCTGGAAGAAGCACGCGCCCTCCTTGATTCTGAGGATGACGAATTGCGTCTCCTGGCGGAGGCAGAGATAGCCGATCTTGAGCCACAGGCGGAGCGCCTGGAACATGAGATAAAGACCATGCTCCTGCCCCGAGACCATCGGGACGAGCGGAATGTCATTATGGAGATTCGGGCTGGCACGGGAGGCGACGAGGCAGCCTTGTTCGCAGCGGATTTATTCCGTATGTACAGTCGCTACGCCGAAAACCGGGGCTGGACGGTTGAAGTGCTCTCAGCCAACGAAATCGGCATTGGGGGTTACAAGGAAATCATCTTCCTGGTCAAAGGACGAGGCGCATACTCGCGGTTGAAGTACGAGTCCGGCGTGCATCGCGTCCAACGTGTACCTGTGACCGAGTCGCAAGGGCGCATCCACACCTCAACCGCAACAGTCGCCGTGCTGGCAGAGGTGGACGAGGTGGAGATTGATATCCCCGAAAGCGATATCCGCATGGATGTCTATAAATCCGCCGGAGCTGGCGGTCAGAATGTGCAGAAGAACGCCACTGCTGTGCGCCTTACCCACCTGCCCACCGGCATGGTCGTGCAATGCCAGGATGAACGCTCCCAGTTGCAGAACCGCTTGCGAGCGATGAGCATCCTGCGCGCCCGGTTGTACGAAATCGAAGAGCAAAAACGGCGTCAGGAACTGGACGAGACGCGCCGCTCCCAGGTAGGCACCGGTGAGCGCGCCGAAAAAATCCGCACTTATAACTACCCTCAGTCCCGAGTCACCGACCACCGCATCAATCTATCGAGTTACAACCTTCCGGCGGTGATGGAAGGCGCAATTGACGAGTTCATTGACGAACTGGCGACGCAGGAGCAGGAGGAGAAA
>JBBIPD010000019.1:0-14797 GCA_037443025.1 Chloroflexota bacterium | reverse complement strand
CGTCTGGCGGCAGTGGGACTTTAACCCGGCTCAGGGCTATCGCTACCAAACCAGGCGCAACGCCCCAGGCAGGTTCATCATTGAACGTCAAAGCGGCTTTAAAATGGATTGTGTCGGTGCAGGCGCACAAGAGCCATAGCGCCAGCCTGGACGCCCAGGTGCTGCTTGCCCACATCCTGAGAAAATCTCGGACGTGGGTCATGGCGCATCCCGAAGAGATACTCTCCCCTGCCAGCGTGGCGCAGTTGCAACGCGCCGTGGAGCGCCTGGCGCAGGGAGAGCCTCTCCCCTATATTTTGGGACATTGGGAATTTTTCGGATTGGATTTCACCATCAACCCGGATGTCCTTATCCCCCGTCCGGAGACCGAGTTGCTGGTCGAACACGCCTTGCGCTGGCTGGCAAATCACCCGGGGCGGCGTCGAGCGGCGGATATAGGCACAGGGTCGGGATGCATCGCGATCTCTCTCGCCGTCAATCAGCCAGATTTGCTGGTGGTGGCGCTGGATATCTCCTGGGGCGCGCTCATGGTCGCCCGGCAAAACATCGCCCGCTACCATCTCGACCAGCGGGTTCATCTCCTTCAATCCGACCTGCTTGACGCCGTTCAACCTGCCGCCGATGATCGGCGTTTCGACTTGATCTGTGCCAACCTGCCATATATCCCTGAAGAAACCCTCGTCCATCTCCATCAACTCCGCCATGAACCTATTATCGCCTTGAGCGGCGGGGCTACCGGTACAGTCTTCATCGAAAAACTGTTGAGACGCGCTCCGGATTTGCTCTCGCCCGGCGGATTATTGTTGCTGGAAATCGAAGCCAGCCTGGGGGAGAAGGTGCATAAACTGGCGCTATCCGCATTTCCAGATTCAACTGTGCAGGTCTTGCCCGATCTGGCAGGTCTTGACCGGTTGGTGATGGTTCAAACCTGATTTTTTCCCCACTCAAACCATTCCCGTTAAGTCTTAGAAAACGGTTAGAAACATCGCCTGGAGCAATCCAGGTGAGATATACTGGCGTAATCTTGGACATAACATATCCAAATACATGAGAGGAAACCTATGCGCAATCATTTAGCGATGATTATCCTGACCATGCTCCTTCTTACCGCATGCGCCACCCAACCCACCCCTGCGCCCCAGGCAGTGTCTCAATCCACGCCTGTTAATCAGGCGCAACCGACGATGGTCATCCCTTCGCCCTTACCCACGGAAACCGCGGTGATGGAAACCGCGGTGATAGAAGCGCCCTCGGCAACCGACCCTTCTCCAACCGATACGCCGGCAACTACTGAAGCGACGATATACAAAATCATCCCCGGGGAGTCTCAGCTCCAATACGAGGTAGGCGAGGTCTTCATCAATGAAAATAATCGTTTCGGCGTTGCGGTAGGCGTCACATCCCAGGTACAGGGCGAGATCATGGTTGATTCCGCCGCGCCCCAGAACAGCAACCTGGGGACAATCACCGCCGACATCAGCCAGTTCAAGTCTGACAGCGGGCGCCGGGATAACGCCATTCGCACCCGTTTTCTCGAATCGCAACGATTCCCAACCGTGACCTTCGTCCCTACCCAAATCGAGGGTCTGCCAGCCAGTTACGAACCTGGTCAGGAGATTCCCCTTAAAATCAGCGGCGATCTCACCATTCGGGATGTGACCAAGCCGGTCAGTTTTGAGGCTGTTGTCCGTCTCTCTGAGGGTCAGCTCAGCGGTCAAGCCACCACAACCATCCTGATGAGCGATTTCGGTTTTGGACCCATCAGCATTGCCGGAATCCTCAAGACTGAAGATCAAGCCAAAGTCACGCTGACCTTCGTCGCCAGACCCTGATTCAACCCAATTCCCTTGCTGAAGTTATAATAAAGGCAGGTCGAAAACCGTCGCGATGAGGCGTTTCGACCTGCCTTGATATGTTCATCTACCTGTCCAAATTACTGCCCTTATTGGTGTACCCGGTGGGGTTGGTCACGATCCTGGTCGTGATCGCCCTGCTGGCGACGCGCCGCCCCCGATTGCAACGGGTTGCCCTGCTGCTCGCCCTGGGGGTGCTTTTAGTCGGCGGAAATCGTTGGGTCGCCGATGGATTGCTCCGCTCGCTGGAATGGCGCTATATTCCCCAAGGGGAGATTCCCAAAGCAGATGTAATTGTCTTGCTTGGCGGCGGCACCCAACCAGCCGACTATCCTCGCCCCACGGTTGAATTCAGCAGCGCGGGCGACAGGGTTTTTTACGCCGCCCATCTTTACCATCAGGGCAAAGCCGAGCATATCCTGGTGAGCGGCGGCAGCATCGAATGGCTTCACGCCCCTGCCAATCCTGCGCTGGATATCGCCTCCCTGTTGGAGGCGCTCCAGGTCCCCAAAGACGCCATCTGGCTCGAAACGACCTCCCGCAACACCTTTGAGAACGCGGCAAATTCATGGAAATTCCTCCAGCCGCGAGGCATTCGACGCATTATTTTGGTCACCTCTGCCGCACACATGCCGCGCTCGGTGGCATTGTTCGAGAGCCAGGGATTCGAGGTGATCCCCGCCCCGACCGATTATCGGGTGACCCAGGCTGATTGGGATGCGATGAAAAACGCCAGCCTGCCCACCCAGTTGATCCACCTTTTTCCCAGCGCAGACAACCTGGCGCAGACGACCAACGCGTTAAAGGAATATTTTGGCTTATTCATCTATAGATTAAGGGGATGGTTATGAAAACTCCTCTCTATCAGAAGAACATCCTGCTCGGCGTGACCGGCTCAATCGCAGCCTACAAAGCCGCCGACCTGGCATCCAGGCTGGCGCAGGCAGGCGCAAATGTCGAAGCGATATTGACCCAGGCAGCGCTGCAGTTTATCGCCCCCCTCACCTTCCAATCCGTCACTGCCCGGCGCGCCTGGGTGGACAGCGACCTATGGGGCAGCGAAGGGCATGTCAAACATATCGGGTTGGGACATAGCGCCGATTTGCTGGTCATCGCTCCTGCTTCTGCAAACACCCTGGCAAAGCTGGCTCACGGCTTGGCGGATAACCTTCTGAGCGTCACCGCTCTGGCGGCGACATGCCCGATAATCATCGCCCCGGCGATGGATGGCGGCATGTACCAACACCCAGCCACCCAGGCAAACCTGGAGATCCTGCGCCAGCGCGGCGTCATCCAGGTGGGACCTGCCAGTGGACACCTGGCATCAGGACAGGTTGGCTTGGGGCGGATGGTAGAGCCATCCGAATTGATGGGACACATCCGTTGGGTCCTGGGGCAAAACGGACCCCTGCGCGACAGGAAAATTGTGGTTACGGCTGGCGGCACCCAGGAGCCGATTGACCTGGTGAGAGCCATCACCAACCGTTCCTCCGGCAAGCAGGGATACGCCCTGGCGCAGGCTGCTCTTGACCTGGGCGCCCAGGTGACCCTCATCAGCGGTCCGACTTATCTCAGCCCGCCTGTTGGCGCAAAACGGATTGACGTATCCACTGCCGAGGAGATGTTGAAGGCTGTGCTGGACGCTTGCGAACATGCTGACGCCTTGCTCATGGCTGCCGCGGTGGCGGATTTTCGCCCGGTGGAGGTGGTCAGTCAAAAAATCAAGAAGGAATCCGGCGTGCCTGAAATCAGGTTAGAAAAGACCCCCGACATCCTGGCGCAGGCAGCTCAAATAAAGGTAAGCCTGGGATATCCAAAGGTTATCGTCGGGTTTGCCGCAGAAAGCCAGGAGCTAATCAAAAACGCCCGGGAGAAGTTGATTGCCAAAAATCTGGATATGATTGTCGCTAACGACATTACCGCCAAAGATTCGGGCTTTGCCGTGGACGCCAACCGGGTCTCGCTGCTTTATCGGGGCGGGGATATCGAGGATTTGCCCCTGATGGGCAAAGATGAGGTCGCTGCAATCATTTTGGAGCGGGTGACAACTCTTCTTCAACGGCAGGATTAACCGAGAGCGAACCTCCCGACCGACCAGACCTAAACCATTGCCTCCATGACCATCGCCATCTGATCAGCAAGGGTCTCTCGCTCAAAATGGGCTTCGACATAAGCCCGCCCTCTCATCCCCATCTGCCGGCAGCCATCGGGGTCATCCGCCAGAGCGCGAATGGCTTGCGCCAGAGCGTTCGCATCGCCAGGTGGAACCGCCACACCAGCCCCGGCTGCCTCCACCAGTTCCCGAATCACGCCATCAATGGCTAATACAACCGGCTTACCGGCAGCCATATAATCGAAGACTTTGTTCGGGTACACTGTGCGATAAAGCGGCACGGGTTTCAAGATAGCGATGCAGGCATCGGCAGCCGAGAGCGCCTCCGGCATTTTCTCTTTGGGCACCGGCGGGATGAAGCAGACATTGTTCAGCCCCATATCAGCCGCCTGAGCTATCAAGGCAGGTTTCTCTTTACCGTCCCCCAGCAAAACCAGCGCAATCCGCGGATCATCTCGCAACTTATCGGCTGCGGCTAACACCACCCCTAAATCGTTCGACAACCCATGCGCGCCAGCATACAGAGCGACAAATTTACCAGCCAGTCCGTGCGCTTTGCGGAATTTCTCCCCATCCAGGTCTGGTTTGAACATCGTCGTGTCCGCCCCGTTGGGTACCAACGCCACTGAGCGAGCGCCTCGCTCCTGCACGTGTGCAATAAAGCCGGGCGAATTGACCACCACCCGCTCCGCATGTCGGTAAAGGAAGCGCTCGAGCCACTCCGAGGCGCGTATCAAAAGCGGCTGACGCAACACGCCCACCGCAATCGCAAAAGCTGGCCACAAATCGCGCACCTCAAATAAAAACGGGACGCCTTTCAGACGCGCCAGCATCCAGGCGGTGAACCCTTGAAAAATCGGCGGCGAGGTGCCCCAGACCAGATCAACCCGGCGTATCCCCAGCCCGACCAGGAACGAAGAGCACATAAAACTCAAGAAACTGATCACGCGATGAACAAAGCTCCGGTGCCAGGCGGGGTAAGTGAAAACCCTCAAAATGGTGATGCCGAATTCATCCTGCTGCTTTTCCACCCAGGGGATGCGCTCCTGTTTCGCCGCGCCGGTCAAGTAGCTGACCGGGCTGGCAATCACCGTCACCTGATGCCCGCGCCTGACCAGATAACGCGCCAATTCATGATGACGGGTGCCGCCGGGTTCATCCAGGGCTGCAAATGCCTGGTGGATGAGGAGGATGTGCATGGCGCTCAGAATCCAATCATGCCGTTGGGAAGGTCCACTGGCTGATAAATTTCAGCGGAAAGCGCGACTTCAGGGTCAGCGCAAAGGAGAGCGCTGGTCGCCGAACGCCATAAGTTGGGGAGATCCATCCAACCACCGGAGAAGCAGGCGCCCCTCCTATGAGCGCCTCCCCCGCCCGCGCCAGTTGAACGGCTGGTTCATGCCGGGTATCCGCCTCCCAGGAAACCTCCAGCAATATTTTGCCTCCGGGCGAGTCCAGACCAAGCCTTATCCCGCCGTTGAGTTGATTGACTTCCCAGGTCCAATCCGGCAAAAGCCAGTGTAACCGTATGTTAAGCTCATCTCCAACGGCTTCCCGCCTTTGTTTCATCCAATAAAGATGATCCATCACAAGCCAGTGGTCAGGATGGAACAGGGTCACCTCCCGCCGGTGAGCCACCCCCAGACGGCGGTAGCCATCGTGGGTTGCCGAGATGCAATCCCAGCTACCGTCTGCGGCTTTCTGCCAGTGGATATCTCCTGCTTGAGCCCAATCGAGCCACAAAAAGCGCCCTGCCCAGGTCATCTGATCCCGCCCATTTACGGTGATGGTATTATGCACCAGACTGCGAGCCAGGGCATTATCCCAGGGAGGCGCGGCGTTATAAAGATAAGTGCCGGCGTCCTGGGCGATATTCATACCCTTCCACCACAGGTCCAGATGCAATTGGTCGGCGTGACCCGGGCGGGCTGTGAAGCGCGCCGCTCTCAGATAGCCCCAGGACTTCTCCGAGCGCAGCACCAGCGGTTCTTTGCGCTCAGCCTTCTCCAGACACGGGTTGGATGGCGCGTCTTTCAGACGAACCCCCAACCACAGGGCGGTCTCGTCCCACAATCCGGAGGGGAAGATGCGCTCCCCGCAAAACGCACCTGCCGCAGCCTGCAGCGTTGGGCGGAAGTCTGCAAAAACGGCGAAGCTCAAGGGCAGAATGTTGGCGCCGTCGTTCGGACCCAGGTTCGGAGCGCACCCCGAATCCTGGTCCAGCAGCGCACATAACCAGCAGGTTGCTGCCCGAAGCCGTCCCAGGCTTTCGCGCGGAAATGCCTCCCCACGATACCCCCCCAGGCAGAAGAGCCATAATGCAGCGTGCAACATCAGGCGGTGATAATTGACGCTCTGTTGGATATACACTCCATCCGCGGCTATCTGTTTTTTAATCGCCCGCTGCGCCCAATCCCAGCCAAGCCTCCCCCAGCGCGTGGCAGCAGGATGATAAGGAAGAGCGCAATTGGCTGTGTAAAGCCCCACCGCCTCAACCACGAGATGATTGTTGTTTTGGGCGCGGGCGTATGCCATGGTCGCCGGGATGCGTCCGGCATGGATGGCGATCGTTCGCCCCAAAGTCCTCATCCGTTCGGGGCTGCTGGATTGCGCGTCGGCAAAGACCGTCGCGGCAAATGCCAGAGCCATCAGACGCAACCCCACTTCCTGGGCTGAGCGCCATTGCTGCCCAAAATAAGCCGGATTGGCGCGCAAAAAACGCTCCAGGTATTCCCAAAAAGCAGCGGGATAGCGCTCATCGCCGCTCACTCGATAGGCACGTCCAAGGCAAAACGCCCAACCAAAGCGAGCTGGCTCCCAGATGAACTTGATATCCCTTTCGGTCGTATTGTCATCGCGTTCCAGCTCAGCCCAATGTCGCTGACTATCGGCAGGTTCCAAATCCAGGTCAACGGTTTCGCCGCCAAATAACCTGACCTTCCCGGCGACGATTTCGTCCGCCTCGGCGATGAGTTGTCCCCGCCCCTCCGTCCCCAACAGGTCTTTGAGCGCGTCTGCGTCTGGCAATCGTAGAACCGGGGATAACCTGAAAGCTTCATCAGGAAAACGAGTGTACGGGCGTCCGTCCTTCAGTCGCCAGGAGAAATACCCGGTGCGAAGCAAAAACCGGTACAGGGCATACGCCGCCACCTGCCCAACCCCCAGTTCTTGCGTCGCTTTGATTGCTATGGAGACCCTGCTCAGGAGATTCATCCTCGGCTGCAAAACCCGATATCAAACCCCATCCTAAATATCTTCCCTGTTGCCAGTCCGCAGAGATTGCACAGCCGCCAACGCGGCGCGGACAACCCCGAACAGGTGGTCATAGGAGATAGGGGGTGGTCCGCCATCCAATAAAGACCTGACAAACACCTGCCATTCCCCCAGATGACCCTTATCCTGACGCAACCTGGAGGACAGACGTCTGCGCCGTCCATCTCTTACCAGCTCAAGCGAACGAAAGTCATCCAACACACCCACCCTGCCGCCGCAGTAGACCTCCACTCTCTCCTTCGGGAAGGATTTATCTCCGTTTGCGAGGTAGGCGATGGAACCCAGCGAACCATCTGGAAAACAGAGATTAAGGATGACATTATCTTCCCGATAGCGTCCCATGTCGGGCAGACCCTGAGCGATGACGGTTGTGGGCGGCTGACCCACCAGGAAAGTCAAAAAGTCAATGAAGTGACAGGCTTCGCCCACAATCCGCCCTCCCCCCTGTTTCGAATCGTGCAGCCAATGAGAGAGAGGCAGATACCCGGCGTTGACCCGGTACAGGGCGACCAGGGGTTCTTGCCGTCCCTGGAAAAACTCCGCCAGGCGCTGCGCCAGGGGCGCAAAACGGCGGTTGAACCCCACCATCAATAGCGGCGCAGCCGACGCCTGCTCTGCCATCTGAATCTGGTTCTGTTCGGTCAAGAAATGTTCAATTTGCTCCAACTCATCCAGACTCAATGCCAACGGCTTCTCACAAAAGACGTGTTTCCCCTTGCTCAAAGCTGCCAATACCAGACGAGGGTGGAGATCGTGGCGCGTCAGCACGGCGACCGTGTTGATTTGAGAATCCTCGAGGATGCGCTGCTCCTCGCTGACAGCGTAAAGGAAGCCATAACGCGCGGCTGCATGCTGCGCGCTCAAACCTGCGCTGGATGCAATCCCAATCAGGTCAACCTCCGCTATCTTCTTGAGCGCAGGCAACATCACAGCCGTGGCAAAGTTCCCGGATCCCAAAACACCCAGACGAACCCGCTCGATTTTTTTGGGCGCTCTCACCGTCTCAAAAGAGCGTTCAACAGGGGACGGCGAGGCGGTCTCCGCCGTAACCTCCGATGGGCTTCGCTCAGACGCTTCCCCGTAGGTCAACAGAACGCCCAGATAGGCTTCGCGGCTGCGACCGGTGATCAAACGGTACGCCTGTTCTGCCTGCTCTATGGCAAAGCGATGGCTGATGAGAGGCTTCACATCCAGCTGCCCATTCGCCAGCAATTCCACAAAGGCTTCAAGGTTGCGCCCCTCTGTCCAGCGGACATAGCCCGGTGGGTAATCTTGACCATCCTCTTCATAGCTCTTATCGTACCTTCCCGGACCGTAGGAGCGCGAGTTGACAAAGAACAGCTCTTTCTCATAGTAGATTTTGCGGGGCAGGGTTTGCCCTACTGCGCCAACCGCCACCACCCGCGCCCGATCGCGGGCGATGATCCCTGCCAACTCGACCGGGTCTGCCGAGGAAGTGTCGGCGCAAATCAGCACTGCGTCCACGCCGCGCCCCGCCGAGAAGACCCTGGCGGCTTCTTCGGCGTCTCTGCGCGCAACGCCCATCCCACCCATCGCCTGAGCCAGTTTTACCCGGTGCGGGTCAATATCAACCCCCAACACCCGGCAGCCGGCTGCGTTGGCAATGCCTGTCGCCAGCAGCCCCAACAACCCCAGACCGATCACCGCCACCCGTTCACCCAGTTGCGCACCCGCCAGGCGAAAGCCATGCAGAGCAATCGCTCCCAGGGTGGTGAAGGCTGCCGACTCGAAATCCACATTCGGCGGTAGAACTGCCAGCAGGTTGCGTGGCACGACCGCATACTCAGCATGCACCGCATAACCGCCGCCGGCGCAGGCAACCCGGTCTCCTTGGGAAAAACCGGTCATCCCTACCCCCAGGGAGACAATCACCCCAGAAGAGGAGTAACCCAACGGCAAAGGCTGGTCCAGGCGGTTGAAGGCTGCCTCGATTGTGGTGAACAGACCCTCGCGGCGAGCTTTTTCCAATACCTGGCGCGCCAGGTCTGGGCGTGAGCGCGCCTTACCCAGCAACGATTTCTCCGCAAATTCAACCAACATCCGCTCGGTGCCGGCAGACACAAGCGACGCCGCGGTTCGCACCAGGGCTGTGCCTGGCTTTGGGGAAGGGACAGGCACCTCAGCGATGGTCGTTTCGCCGGTGCGCAGATTTTGCAAGACCTGTTTCATAACTGTTCCGCTGTCTCAGGCTGATGAAGGAGATTCAAAACGGCGGCGATGTTCAACAGGCATTTGGGTACGAACGAGGAGACCAGGACATACTCTGGCTCTTTGCTGCCATCCGGGCTATGCTCCGAACAATGGGCGTTAGCACCCACCGGACCTAAACCATCCAGGGTGGGGAAAGCCTGCCAGAGCAAGTTGGCGTCGCTCAATCCGCCTCGTTCTTCTTGGGTAACACGCATCCCCAGGTTGCTCGCTGCTTGCTCCCAAACCGAAAACAATTTGTCCGTCGCCGGGTTGCGCGGAAAAGGAGCGATGCGCTCCATCAGCTCCACGCTCACTTTACAGGGGTAACCATCGCGACTGCTCACATCTGAACTTCCGTTCAGCGCCAGCATACCTGTTACGCCCTGCTCAAACACCTCGGGCGAAAAGGCGCGAATCTCCACCTCGGCTTCAGCCCAATGCGGGACGCGATTGACCACCACACCGCCCGTCATGGTTCCCACATTAAAGGTGAGCTTGCGTTGATAATCCGTCATCGCCGCGATTTTTTGGACGGTGTGCGCCAGTTGCACCAGAGCATTCGCGCCCAAATGGTGGTTGTTGCCGGCATGCGCCGAACGACCCTCCACCCTGACCTTGTATGTAGCCCGACCTTTACGGGCGACCACCAGGGAATACTTGTCCCCGGACGGGGTTCCCCCCTCGAATACCAGGCAGGCGCGGGTGTTTTGGGGCAACCGTTCCAGGCATAGCCTGGCAAACTCATCCGAGAGCACTTCCTCGGTGGCGTTCAGGCAAACCCAAAGGTCAGGGGTTTCATATGCGTCGGGAGAGAATTTCCGCATCCCGTCCAGAAGCATATAGATCAGCACCGTTCCCCCCTTGATGTCCACCGTCCCCGGTCCATAAATCCGCTCGCCATCCCTGCGCCAGAAAAAAGCGTTTGTGGCTTCTTCCTCCGGTGGGAAGACCGTATCCAGATGGGAAATCAAGGCAAGGGAGACGCCTTTGTTTCCCTTTCCTCTTTTTGATAAAAACAGGTGCCGCCCATAGCGTTCATCCGCTGAAGGGACGTACTCAGCCTGGAAACCCAGTTCCCCAAACAAGCGGGCGGTGTACTCAGCCAGGGCGTTGACTCCCGCCGGGTTGGCGGTAAAGCTATTGATTTCCACCATCTGGCGGTGTATGTCCCGGTATTTGGGAAGGTGCTCTTGCAGGTAATCTTGAACAAGTTGATAATCGGTCATGAATATTCCTGGGTGGGTTGATTTTCTACCAATTATATACTGCCCGCGAGCTAAAACCGGAGAATTCTCGTTCAACCCGGCGGGCAATCCGTCTGGCAGGCGCAGCCATGATATAATCCAGGCTTGCCTGCGCTCGGCGCAAGCCAGATTCCCCACCCACAGGAGTATGACGCCGATGGATATCCGCGCCCATAAATTTGCTCAAATTCTGGTTGACCATTCGGCTGCGGTCAAACCCGGTGATAAGGTCGCCATTACCAGCACCCCCCTTGCCGAACCCGTCTTGCGAGAGCTGTTCACGCTCATCCTCGACCGCGGCGCTTATCCTCATCTCCTGCTCGACTTACCCGGGCAGGATGAACTGCTGTTTGCTCACGCCAGCGACGAATTACTGGATTTTGTCCCGATTTTTCACCAAATTGCCTTTGAGCAGTTCGACGTCCTCCTGAAAATCCGCGCCGAAGCGAACACCCGCCAGCTCAGCCATGTGCCAGCCGTTCGGGCAGCCCGCCGTCAGAAAGCCACCGCCAGCCTGATTGAGACCCAGATGCAGCGCGGCGCGGTGAAATCCCTGAGATGGATGAGCACGCAATACCCTACGAACGCCTACGCCATGGAAGCCGAGATGGGACTGGAGGAGTATCAGGATTTCTTCTTTCGCGCCTGTCACGCCGACGAAGACACCCCCGATCCTGTGGCTTACTGGCAGAACGTCAGACAGGAGCAGGCGAAAATCATCGAGATGATTGAAGGGCACGACCTGGTGCAAATCCGTGGTCCCCACGTGGATATCCGCCTCTCAATCAAAGGGCGCAAATTCGTCAACGCCTATGGCGCGCAGAATATGCCGGACGGCGAAATTTACACCGGTCCGGTGGAAGACTCCATCTACGGCTGGGTGCATTACACCTACCCTGCCGTGTATCAGGGGCGCGTGGTGGAAGGCATCCAGCTTGAATTCGAAAAGGGCAAAGTGGTCAAAGCCAGCGCAACCACAAATCAAGAATATCTGTTAGAGATGCTCGAAACCGACCCTGGCGCCAGGTATGTTGGCGAGTTTGCTATCGGCACCAATTACGGGATAGACCGTTTCACCCGCAGCATATTGCTGGATGAGAAGATCGGCGGCAGTTTCCATATAGCGCTCGGAGCAGGCTATCCGGAAACGGGCAGCCAAAACCGCAGCCGCGTCCATTGGGATATGATTTGCGACCTGCGCCAGGATTCTGAGATTCGGTTGGATGGAGCATTGATCTACAAAAACGGGAAGTTCACCTCTTAGACGAGCGAGATTTCAATCTCTCAACCCAAAATCTGGTTCTGCAAATCCCACATGCGGCGATACATCCCTGACGCCTGCAATAATTCTTGGTGCCGTCCGCGTTCGATCACTCTCCCCCGATTCAGGACCAGTATCTCGTCCATCGCCTCCATCCCTGTCAGGCGATGGGTGATGAGCAGGATGGTGCACCCCTTAAGGTTGATAACCGCCTCCAATATTTTACGCTCAACCAGGGGGTCCAGGTTGGCTGTCGGCTCATCTAACACGAGGAGCGGCGCCCGACGCAGCAACGCCCTGGCAATCGCCAAACGCTGACGTTCACCGCCGCTCAGGCGCATTCCCCCTTCACCCACCCGGGTCTCAAATCCTGCAGGTAGAGATTGGATGAAATCGTAGATATGCGCCGTCTGACAAGCCTGAATCAAATCCATCTCGCTGGCATCCGGTCTGGCAATCCGTAAATTTTCACGAATCGTGGTATTGAAGAGGTAAGGATTCTGCTCCACCACACCCAGCAGGTCGCGCACATCTCCCGAGGCGTAGCGAAGCAATTCTTCGCCCCCCAACTTGATAGAACCTTCCCTGTAATCCCAATATCGCAGCAACAAACGCGCAAAGGTGGATTTGCCCGCCCCGCTCGGACCAATCAATGCCAGGCGTTTGCCGGGCGGAAGCTCAAGAGACAATTCCCGCAGGGCGTAGACGGCGTTTTCTATTTCCGTCCCAAAGAGGGCGGGGTAGCGGAAGCTCAAATGGGCGACTTCAAGATGGACCTTCTCTCTCGGCGCTGGCAGCGGTTGGGCTGGTTCTTGCACAGGCGGTGGGGCGGCCACGATTTCAAATAAGCGGCGGGCGGCTTCCAGGTTTGCGCCTAAATACTGGGCTGCCAGAGGCAGAGAGGATACCGCCTCGAAACTGGTCAGGGTGGTCATGGCGACCACCGCCAGATACACTCCCAGAATTTCCCCGCTGCGCACCAGGGGTATCGCCAGAATCAGGCTGACCCATACCGCCAGATGAGATAAGAGCATCAGGAGCGCGGATTGAAAGGCGTTGATTCCCGCCATGCGAGTCTGCAAACCAATCGCCCTCTGGTTCATACTCTCCACCCGCATCGCCTGTTTTTTCTCCTGTCCAAAAGCAAGCAAATCCGCCAAACCCAGAATGCCGTCCGCCAGGCTAGCGCTCAGATTGCCACGAACTTTCACCTGCTCGCGACCGATAACCCGGCTGGCGCGTATCCCAAGTAGCGGCGCGCCAACTCCTGCCAGCAGTAAAAAAGCCAGCAAGTTAACCCCCAGACGAGGAGAAAAACCGGTAAGGTAAAGAAAGCTCACCCCGGCAACCGCAATTGCCACCAACGGCGGCGCCAGACCGCGCACATAGAAACTCTCCAACGAGGCGATATCCCCGATGACCCGGCTCAACAGGTCGCCCCCTTTATAGGCGATCAATCGGGCAGGCGCCAGAGGTTCCAACCCCCGATAGAACCAGACCCGCAGCCGAGACAATATTTTGAACGTGGTCTGGTGCGAGGTATAGCGCTCGAGGTAGCGGAATAATCCGCGGCTGATGCCGAAAAACCGCACCCCCACAATTGGCACCTGCAAGACCGCAATCGAAGGCTGTAAAGCGGCTGCCGAGATGATATACGCCGAGGTTGCCATCAACCCAATCCCGCTGCCTACCGTCAGAAAACCGAACAAGACCGAACCCAGGATGCTCATCCAATGGGGTGAGACCAGACAGAATAACCGCCCAAGGGCTCGCCAGGACGAAAGGCGCGGCTCAGGCTCGCCTTCGGACGAGGCATACGATTGACCCACCGGGGTGAGAGCCTCCACTCTCTCAGGAGAAGATGGTTGGGACGTTATCAGTTCTCGCCCGGCAGCAGGGGTTGCCCGACTCATGGCATAGGATTCAACCATCTGGCGATACAAACCGCCCTTTTGGATTAGCTCCTCATGTCTGCCCGCCTCGACAATCCGACCCGCACGCATGACATAAATCTTATCCGCCCGATAAACGGTATTCAAACGATGGGCGATGACCAAAGTGGTCCGTTCACGCATTAAGTCCCGGATAGAGTCCTGAATCAACGTCTCCTGTTCCGGGTCCAGGTTCGAAGTGGATTCGTCCAGCACCAACAATGGGGCATCCTTGAGAAACGCCCGCGCCAGGACAATCCGTTGCGCCTGCCCCCCGCTCAAACGCGCCCCCCTCTCGCCAATCACGGTTTCATACCCCTCGGGTAATTCGAGGATAAAGTCGTGTGCGTGCGCCCGCCGCGCAGCCGCCATCACCTCTTCTGGTGAAGCCTCGGGGCGCGCCAGGCGGATGTTTTCCAGCACCGTGTCATTGAAGAGATGAGGGCGCTGCGGTACCCAGGCGATCTCTCGCCGCCGGATTTCAGGCGATATATTCGACAATGGTTGCCCATTCCAATAAATTTCTCCCCTCTCCGGCGCGATGAAACCAAGCAAGGTCGCAACCAGGGTGCTCTTCCCTGCCCCGCTCGCCCCGACCAGAGCGACCATCTCCCCCTCCAAAATCGACAGGGTCACACCCTCCAGTGCATGGGTTCCATCGGGGTAGGTGTATGCCACATCCTGAAAATGGACGCCTGACGGTCTGCGTTCCGGGCGCGCAACCGGCGCCTTCGGTTTAACCCATGAGGCTTTTAGCTCATCCAGGATAGAGAATATCCTCCCGGCAGCGCTTACCCCCGCCATGCCCGCGTGGAAGCGCGCCCCCAAAGTGCGCAGCGGCTGATAAAACTCCGGCGCCAGGATCAGGACGAAGAGGAGGAACGCCAGCGCGGCGCCGTAGCCCAGACGAT
>JBBIPD010000018.1:0-17207 GCA_037443025.1 Chloroflexota bacterium | reverse complement strand
CCAGTTCGATTATCTGCGCCTGAATGGTCACGTCCAATGCCGTGGTGGGTTCATCGGCAATCAACAAAGAGGGTTCACAGGAGAGCGCCATGGCAATCATCGCCCGCTGGCGCATGCCTCCCGAGAACTGGTGGGGGTAATCATCCACCCGCCGCTTCGCCTCTGGGATGCCCACCAGGGATAACAACTCGGCGGCGCGCTCTCTGGCTTGATTGCGATCGATGTTTTGATGCAGCATCAGCGCCTCGATAATCTGAAAACCGACCGTGTAAGCGGGGTTAAGCGAGGTCATGGGGTCTTGAAAAACCATGGCAATTTGTCCGCCGCGCACATGGCGCAGTTCATCTATGCTGAGCTTGAGCAAATCTTTTCCGTAAAAAAGGACCTCGCCGCTTTCGATTTTGCCCGGCGGAATCGGGATCAAACGCATAATGGACAAGGCGTGGACGCTTTTACCACAACCGCTTTCCCCAACCACGCCCAGGACTTCCCCTTTTTCAATCTGATAGGAAACCCCGTTGACGGCATGGACGATCCCGTCATCGGTGTGAAAGGTGACCCGTAAGTCCTTAATCTCCAGTAAAGGTGGTTCCATAAATTCCCGTCTGGTTTCGATGCATCGTATCTGTCGCTGACTGGCGCAGCGGGTGTCAGATTTTCAACTTGGGGTCCAAAGCGTCTCGCAAACCATCCCCAAGCAGGTTGAAACCGAGCACTATCAGCATAATGGCTAAGCCCGGAAAGATGACCGCCCACCATGCGCCGCTGGTGAGGAAGCGATAGCTATCCCCCAACATCGCGCCCCATTCCGGCTCGGGCGGGATAGCGCCCAAGCCAAGAAAACCCAGGGCAGCCGCCGAGAGGATTGCGCCTGCCAGCGCCATGGTGGACTGGACAATGATGGGGGAGAGGATATTGGGCAGGATATGGCGGAACACGATCCGGCTGTGCCCTTCGCCAACCGCGTTGGCTGCCAGGATGTATTCCTTCTGCACCACCGAGATAACGGCTGAACGGACCACGCGGGCAAAAACCGGGATGCCCACGATGCCTATGGCGATCATCCCCTTCTCCAGCCCGGGTCCCAAAAAGGCGACAATGGCAATCGCTAACAGGTAGCTGGGGAACGCCAGGATGATATCCATGCTGCGCATGGTCACATCTGAGAAGAGCTTACCCCCAAGCTTGCGCGAGAGCAAGACGCCGATGAGCAACCCCAGGAAGCCGGTCATCAGAGCCGTATATGGGCTGACGAGCAGAGCAGGCGCCAATCCAATTCCGGCGCCGAGGAGGATAATCAACCCTGCGCGCCAGGACTTTTCCTCCCAACGCCCATCCGCAAAAGCCGAAAATAACCCCAATCCGGTGAAGAGAGCAGCCATCAGCAGCACCTGGTTGGCGATCCAGGCTGGCAACAAACCGACCAACAAACCCACGCCCCCCTTCAAGAGATACCGTTCCGGGGGAGAAATGGGCACGCTCTCGAAAAATCCGGCAAGCAGCCCCAAAATACCGCCGACGATAAGGGATATGCCCACGGAGACAAAACCGACGCGAATGGAGTTCCACCCGCCATGCACCACGCGGCGAAAAATATCCCGACCCAGCTTGTCGGTGCCCATGATGTGGATGGAGGGGTTTTCCTCGGTCACTATCAGATTGGGCGGTTTCAGCCTGAGGGTATAGTCCAAATCCGTTTTGGGGTCATACTCCCAGAAAAAATGCGCCAGAGTGGTGGACAACACCATCACCAGGACAATCACCATCCCCAATTGAGCGGTACGGTTGGAGATTAAACGTCGCCAGGCATCCACCCAGAGCGAGCGGTGCTCGCGCAGGGCGAAATCCGGGACTCTCATCTGATCTGAGGTTATCTCTGCCATAGACCAACTCTATTCATAATGAATGCGCGGATCCAACAGCGCATAAGAAAGGTCAACAATAATGCTGAAGAAAACGAAAATGATAGCGATTAATAGCGTACCGCCCTGGACGATTGGATAATCTCGAGCCAGGATGGAGTCATAGACCCACTTGCCGATTCCAGGCCAGGCAAAGATCGTTTCGGTCAGGACTGCGCCTGCCAGCAAAGCCCCTAATTGCAAACCAATCACGGTAATCACCGGCATAAAGGCGTTCTTCAGCGCATGGCGGTAGAGGACGATCCGCTCGTGAAGACCTTTGGCGTGAGCGGTTCGGATGTAATCCTCCTGAAGCACATCCAGCATGCTGGAGCGGGTCATGCGGGCGATGATCGCCATGGGGATGGTCGCCAGAGCCACGGCTGGCATGATGATATGCTCGAAAGCGTCTCTAAATGCCGTAAGATTGCCGGTAATTAAACTGTCCACCAAAACCAGTTTGGTGATTGTCTTGACTTCCACGCCGGTGCTCAGCCTCCCTCCGATTGGCAGCCAGTTCAGCTCCACCCCAAAAAACATGATCAACATCAACCCCAACCAGAAGATGGGCATCGAGACTCCCACCAGGGAGCCGATCATCGTCACGCCGTCCAGCAATGACCCGCGTCTGGCGGCTGAGATGATGCCAACCGGGACGCCGATGGCTGTGGCAATCAACATCGCCAGCAAAGCCAGCTCTACTGTGGCAGGGAAACGTTCTGCCAGGGTGGCTGCGACCGGTATCCGACGATGGATGGAGGTGCCCAGGTCCAGAACCAGGATGCGCCCCATATAGCGGAAATATTGGGTGTCAATAAATCCCCTAAAATCCCCCTGCGCCAACGCCTCCCGGTCCAGGAAGACCGGGCGGTTCAAGCCAAACTGCTCCCGAATCCGCTCCACGTTCTCCTGGGTGGCATGCTCGCCGAGCATCGCCACCGCCGGGTCGCCTGGAATCAGGCGCTGGAAAATAAAGATCACAAAGGTAACCCCGATGAGGGTGGGGATGACGGTGATCAGGCGGCGTATGGTGTAACGGATCAAAGCTCACTCCCGTTAGATGAGCGCAGGGGGATGGATAAAATCCATCCCTCTGCGGACCTCATTAAAGCGGGCAATCGCTGCCCCGGATTACGGGTTGATCACGATTGCATAGTAGTTATCGGCATCAACAGCTTGAGGCTGGTAACCGCTGACCTTGGCAGAGAGCAGGATTGGCGTAGCCTGGTGCACCAGCCAGATGCGGGCGACATCGTCGTGCAGCATCTGGTCGGCTTCTTTATACAGCGGCTCACGCTCAGCCTGGCTGGGGATGGTGACTGCTTTCTGGAGCAGCTCAGCCAGCGGAGCATTCTGATACCAGCCCTCGCGCTTGATCGGCTCGGCGCCGCTGCCGAAGAAGTAGCCGGTGAAGTTGTCCGGGTCGCCGTTGTCGCCGCCCCAACCGAGCATGTATAAACCGACCAGGGTGCCGTTGCGCCGTTCACCCAGGTAGGTAGCCCAGTCGCCGGGGGTGTAAAGCTCGGTGACAATGCCGGCTTTTGCCAGATCAGCCGCGATCGCCTCAGCCACAGCCTTCGGACCGGAGATGTAGAAGCGGTCAATCGGGATGTAGTTCAGGCGCAGAGGCATCTTATCTCCTGCCTTGTACACCACATTCCCATCCGCGTCCAGGATGTCCTCAGCAATGGTCATCTCGCTTAACCCATCCGGGTAGCCGGCTTCGGCGAGGAGCTGCTTTGCCAGTTCAGGATCGTATTTCCAATCCTCGATAGCGTCGTTGTAACCCCACATGCTGGGCGGCACCAGGGTCTTGGCAACCTGCCCCGAGGCGCCCCAGAAGGCTTCCACCAGAGCCTCCTTATTGATAGCGTGGGCAATCGCCTCGCGCACCTTGATGTCCTGAAGCTCTTTGACCTTGAAGTTGAAGGCAACATAGACGGTGTTCAAAGGCGGCTTGAAGAGCACCTGCATATTGGGGTCGGCTTGCGCCGATGCCAGGTCCTCGGGGGTAGCCTGCTCCATCCCATGGATGTCGCCAGCCTTGAGCGCCAGGAAGCGAGCCGAGGCGTCGGGGATGACGCGCCAGATGATCTGGTCTATGGAGGGTTTGCCTCCCCACCAATCTTCGTTGGCTACCACGGTGATGTGATCGCCCTCGACCCACTCGACGAACTTGAACGGACCGGTGCCGACCGCGCCAACCGCGGGGGTGCCATAGGCTGCCCCGTTCTTCTCGATGGCGGCTGGCGAGGAGATGGCGAACATGTCCATCGCCAGGTTTGCCAGGAAGGGCGCCATCGGCGAGCTCAAGGTGAACTTGACGGTGTAATCATCCACTTTCTCTACGCTGGTAATCACGCTTGCGTCATCGAACCCGCCCCACATCGCCTCGTAGTATTCAAAGACCTGCTCGGGGAAGTGATAGGGGTTGTTGGTAAAGCGCCAGCGCTCGAAGTTGAAGATCACCGCATCGGCGTTGAAATCGGTGCCGTCGTGGAACTTGACGCCCTGGCGCAGCTTGCAGGTCCATTCGGTGGCTTCTTCATTGGCGGTGCACTCTTCAGCCAATGCCGGAACCGGGCTGGTGGTGCCAGGGGCGAAGGTGTACAACCCCTCCAGGATCTGCCCGGACACGCGGAAGGACTCGCCATCGGTGACAATCGCGGGGTCCAAACCGACCGAGTCGCCGCCGCGACCATAGATAAACGTGGTGGGTTTGGGCGCTTCTGTCGGAGGCGGCGGTTGAGTGGGTTGTGGTTGGGTGGGAGCCGGCGCTTCGGTTTGCGCCGGGGCGGGGGGAGCCTCGGTGGTAGCAGCCGGCTGGGGCGCGCAGGCAGACAACACCATGCTCAGAGTCAAGATTAGCGCCCCTAAGATGTAGAACAGCTTGCGATTCATGCTTCATCCTCCTGTTTGAATGAAATGAACTGGTTGCTTGATGGTAATTGATTTACTGCTATCTTCAGTTCCCGGTTCACCTCCTTTCACGCCGGATGGAAATTAATTATACGCCAGGAAGAGCGTCTGTCAATCAATTTTGCTCCCCTTTCCCAAACTTTCTTTCAGACGCTCCGCCCCCCGGTAGTTATCCATAAATGATGGAGATTGTCGTATTTTTCATGTGACACCTGACACTATGCCTGTTTCCTGACCCGGAGTATACTTAAAGCAGTATCCAGGGTATCGGCAGGAGGAACAGGTTAATGGCGCATAAAGAATGGCAGGTGGTCAAAATCCGTTATTGCGAGCACGCCGGAGCTGAAGTGGCATTGGAGGCGGAGCTGATCTTCCCATCCGACATATTGCCCGATCAACAACCCAGGGTCATCGCCCATCGCTGCTCGCGGGCGCTGGCATGTAACCTGGATGGTCGCGCCAGTTGCGTCTGGGCAGGCACAAACCCGGCTTTCGACCCGTTCGCTGAAAACGTTTAGCTAGACCAAAGCCCCATTCTTCGAGATAACGGCTGCGCTGCTGTCTTCGCGCTGGTTTTCCCACGGCGTTAGCTTGCGCAGCCTTTTGCTTTAATCCCGAACTCCAGCCGGAGAATACCCCTCAGGAGATAACTCCCAATTTCTTCCCCACGCGCTTAAACGCCTCCAGACCCTGGTCGAGGTCGTCTTTGTGATGGGCGGCGGAGATCATCACCCGGATGCGAGCCTTGCCCCGCGGCACGGTGGGGAATCCAATCGCCATGGCAAAGACGCCGTTCTCGTAGAGCTCTCGGCTGAACTGCTGAGCGAGAGGCGCCTCGCCCAACATCACCGGCGTAATGGGGGTCGAGCTTTTGCCGGTATCGAAGCCCAGGTTCTTCATCTCAGCCTTGAAATAGCGCGTGTTCTCCCAGAGTTTATCCACCAGCTCGGTGGATTCCTCGAGGATATCCAGGGCAGCCAGGCATGCGGCGACATCCGGCACAGTCATCGCCGAAGAGAAGAGGAAGGGTCGCCCTCGCTGGCGCAACCACTCCACCACCAGGGGATTACCGGCGACAACCCCGCCGACAACCCCAAAAGCTTTCGAAAGAGTCCCCACCTCAACATCAACCTTGCCATGCAAGCCGAAATGGTCAACGATGCCGCGTCCACCGCGCCCCAGGACACCCTCCCCATGGGCGTCATCCACCATGAGGATTGCCTCGTGCTTCTGACTCACCTCATAGATTTTATCCAATGGGGCGACATCGCCATCCATGCTGAAGACGCCATCCGTCACCACCAGGGCGCGAGGCGCATTGGCTCGTTGCTCCTGCAGGGCTCGATCCAAATCCTGGGGGTCGCAGTGAGCGTAACGTACAATCGTCGCTCCAGACAGACGGCACCCGTCAATGATACTGGCATGGTTAAGCTCATCCGAGAAGATGACATCCCCCTTGCCCACCAGGGCGGGGATTGCGCCGAGATTGGCGTTGAAGCCCGACTGGAAGCTGATTGCAGCCTCCACGCCTTTGAAATTTGCCAGGCGTTGCTCAAGCTGGAGATGCAAATCCATCGTGCCGGCAATGGTGCGCACCGCGGCTGGTCCAACGCCATATTTCTCGACCGCTTCTTGAGCCGCCCGGACCAAGTGGGGGTGGTTTGCCAGACCCAAATAGTTGTTTGAGCAAAAGTTGAGAACTTGCTTGCCATCAACCACAAGCCAGGCGCCTTGTGGCGAGCTGAGTGTGCGGATGCGGTTGTACAAACCAGCATCCTTCAGGTTTTGTATCTCATCTTGAATCCAGTGGAGTTTATCTGCCATATCTATCCTCGCTTGGGGTTAGTCCTTTTCTTGCCTCGAATGCCAATCAGACGTCCAAAGACCTCGGCTCCGGTAGAAATATGAGCGGTTGCCATGGGTTCCTCCCAGTTTGCCGTCTGACGCTGACTCCACCACAATCGCCTCCCCTGGCGGGCGCGCTCAAGCCTGGCTTCCAGAGCCGGAATGTCAGAGCGTTCTATATCATTGCCTGCAGAGCGGCGATGACATCATCAACCACCCTGAGGACATTCTCACGGTCGAAAACCGAGGAACTGCTGATTGTTTTGGGTTCGCCAAGTTGGGCTGAGGGGTTGGTCATCTGGGCATATGCCCGACCGGCTACCTTGCGCGCCTCGATCCAACCCGGTTGATCTACGGTGGCGTTCAACAGAGCCGCCGATATCAATTGGGGCAGGATATGCGTGGCTGCCATGATGCTGTCGTTCTCGAGAGGGTCAACAAACAGATTGACAGCGCCGACAATATGGGTCAGATCGGATGCCAGTTTTATCACCTCCGAGGTGACGCCTGGAGGGGTGGTGATGCACATCACGCTATGCTGGAACAAATCGGCTCGGGCTGCATCTATCCCCGATTCGGGCATAAGCAGGTAAACGGGGTTCAGCACCGGGGTCAGCCCGATGTAATACCGATTGGACGGCAGCAGTTCCTTAACCCACACCGAGACGATGGTCTTGACCGGCGCCGTATCCAGCACCACCGCGTTCTCTTTCAACTCTTCGGCGATTATCTCCAGTGTTTCCCGAATCTGGTCTAGGGGCAACGGCAACAAAACGATATCCGCATTGCGCACTGCAGAAGGTAGGTTGATCGAAATTCGGTCAACCGCGCCCATTTGCAGGGCTTTTTTAGCTGTCTCCGGGTTCAGGTCATGTCCAACCCGCGTGAGCTTCTCTGCCTGCCCTGCCAGAGCCAAACCAAAAGAAGCGCCAATCTGCCCCAAACCGATAATTGTGATTTGAACCGCCATAACTCACCTCAATCCTACCTAAAGATTGTCATCAACCAACTGAAAATGGCGCAGAAGCATGTCCTCCATTGAGCCGTTATCTCCCGATAATTTCTCCTGATGACGCCGAATCAATTCCACTGCCAGGCGAGAAACGCCCGCCGCCGCTGCCATCTCAGCCCCCCAGCAGGGGTGCTGTTCGGCAACCACAAACGGTCTCCTCCAGCCCAATTTCAGGTCGCCGTTTTCAGCCCTCTTTTCCGGGTTGTGTTTTGCCTCTCCCCAACGCCTGACCTGTTCGGGAATAAACCGCTTTGCCAGGACGATCATGACCCGCTCCCAAACATGCAAGGGATAGCGACTCTTGCCCACATCATGCAACAAAGCTGCCACGAGCAAATCGGTTCGGGCGTCTCCATGAACAAAGGCGTTTTGGACCTGGATGGTTTTGAAAACCCGCAGGCTGTGAGCCTGGTCGCTGGCTGGCATGCGTAAAAAGAGCTCCATCTGGGCTGGTGATAGATATGCGCGGATAGATTCAATCTCCTCCGGTTCGGGGACGGCGCTCAGCGCATCCCAGAACTGGCGAACGCGATACCAAATACGTTCCAACATCACCCAACCAACAGGCGCGTCAATCCGGTCAATACAGGCGTGATAATCAGGCTCAAACCACCCACAAATACCAATGCAAGCAGAATCAATGGCGAAATCGGTCGAATTCTCTCCAGAGCGCGCCCCCAGGAGGGGGGCAGGAAATAAATGGCGATCTTCTCACCATCCAGGGGATAGAGCGGGATGAGATTGAAGAGCATCAACACTAAATTAACCGAGACAAAGACCCACAATAACTGGGGGAGAGTTGGCAGGAAGTGGCTGCTGCTGCTCATCATATCCATCTGCGCCTGATAGACCGAAACCAGACCCAATCTGAAAGGCAGGGCAGCCAGAAACGCCATTAAAAAATACGAAATCGGTCCAGCCAAGGAGACCAGCATCAAAGCCGCGGAGGAGCGACGCTCGAGAGCGTAGGGGTTGACCGGCACCGGTTTCGCCCATCCAAATCCGGCGACCAACATCATCAACGAGCCCAGCGGGTCCAGATGAGCCAGGGGGTTAAGGGTCAGACGCCCATTGAGGCGGGGGGTATCATCGCCAAACAAATTCGCAGTCCAGGCATGGGCAAACTCATGCACCGAAAAAGCGGTCAACAACACAAAGAGGTACGAGATCAACAGAGAAGGGGTAAGATTTAACATTAACGATTTGACTCCGTGGGTAACAGTCGCCTTCGATTATACCAGCCTCTCCCGATTTTGCCGCTGTCTGCACCAGCAGGCTTCGCTCGCCCCGGCGCGTCCTGAGCAGCGAGAATCGGGCGCGTCCAGCGTGATATAATGCCTCTGATGTTACCCGAATTGCACCTGGAAGATCGTGTTCGGCTGCGCAAACCGCATCCCTGCGGGAGCTACGAGTGGATCGTCGTCCGCCTGGGGGCAGATATCGGGCTTGAGTGCCAGGGCTGCGGGCGGCGGGTGATGCTGCCCCGGCGCACGCTGGCGCGCCGGTTGAAAATTCATTACCCTCACACCCAAGATGAACAAATCGGCTCCTGATCAGGCGCGCATCCTCTTCTTATTCTCGGACACCGGCGGCGGACATCGTAGCGCGGCTGAGGCAATCATTGAAGCCTTGCATCACGAATATGCGGGGCGAATCGCCACGGAGATGGTGGATATTTTCCGCGAGGCGGCGCCGCGCCCGCTCAATCACATGCCAGATTGGTATCCGAAGATGGTGCTGGTTCCCCAAGCCTGGGGAGCCGGCTTTTACCTGAGCAACGGACGGGGCAGGTATCACATTATCAGCGCTGGCGCTTTTCCATACGTGTATAAATCCATCCAAAGAATGCTCGCCAGATATACCTGCGACCTGTTCGTCTCGGTTCATCCCCTTGCCAATCTGCCCTTTTTGTGGACAATGGGTAAAAACCGCCCGCCATTTGTCACGGTGGTCACCGATCTTGTCAGCGCTCACACCTCCTGGTTCAACAAAGGAGTTGACCTGTGTATTGTCCCAACCGAGATTGCGCGTCAGCATGCCTTGCGTAACGGCTTGCCGCCAGAAAAAGTCAAGGTCATCGGTTTGCCGGTGGCGCGAGGCTTTTGTCAACCGGAAGGCGATAAGAAGCAAGCGCGAGAAAAACTGGGATTGCCGCAGGAGATGCGCCTGATTTTGCTGATTGGGGGCGGCGAGGGGATGGGTCCTATCGAGGAGATTGCCAGGGCAATTGACGCGGCTGAGCTATCCTCAGGCTTGGTGATTATCAGCGGTCGCAACCAAACGCTGAAACAGCACCTGGAGCTGATTCGATGGAGGAGACCCACTTTTGTGCTCGGCTTCGTGCGTAATATGCCCGATTATATGTTGGCGACAGACATTCTGGTCTCGAAAGCAGGTCCGGGCACCATCACCGAAGCCTTGAACATCGGTCTGCCGATCATCCTCTATAGCCGCCTGCCAGGGCAGGAAAGCGGGAATGTGGAGTATGTCGTAGGCGAAGGCGCTGGGGTTTGGGCTCCAACACCTGAACGGATTATCACCGCCCTAAAAAGGTGGCTGGAGCATCCAGAATTGCTCCATGAAGCGACGCGGCATGCCCGTCGTTTGGCGCGTCCACAAGCTGCGCGGGAGATTGCTCGCACCCTGGCTCTGATACTCAATATCAACCCATCGCAACTCGCCTCCACAGCATCCGTTGGTCAATCTCCAACCGAGAAGTAATCAAAACCAAGACAGCGATTCCGATTGGCTCCTGTTCACCCAATTATGCCTATGCAAAGCCAACTTTTCCATCACAAATTGCTCCTGTTGCCGTTCTTTGCGCTGTTCGTTAGCGCGATTGCCTGCAACATCCCTTCAAGCAATGGCGACCTGACGACGCCCACCCAGAACGTAACCCAGGCGTATCAAACCGTAGAAGCCCGGCTGACCCAGGCATTCGCCGAGACGTCAGCCGTCGCTGCCTCAACAACCCCCACTCTGGCAGAAGCCACCAACCCCATCCCCACCCAAAACCCATTGCTCACCCCTGCGCCGCCCACTTCTACCTCACCCCCGCCAATCAGCACCCAAACGCCGATAAAAGCCTGCGACGTGGCGGCGCCGGGTAACCCGATTGACGTCACTATACCGGACGATACGGTGATGGCGCCAGGGCAGGCGTTTACAAAAATCTGGCGTCTGGAAAACGCAGGAGATTGCACCTGGACCAGAGAATATGCAGTGACCTTTTTCTCCGGTGAACAGATGGGCGCTCCAGCCAGCCTCCCGCTACGCGGCGATGTCCTCCCAGGGCAAAGCGTTGACATCGCGGTGGACATGGTGGCGCCGATAAAGCCGGGCAAATATCAGGGCAACTGGAAATTGCGCAACGCCTCCAATGTCTTGTTTGGCATCGGACCCGACGGCAACGCCCCATTCTGGGTGCGGATTATCGTAGAGGAGTCCGCCACCGCTTCTGTCACCCCCACCACAGCGATTGCCACCCTCACCCCAACCGTCACCCAACCACCGGTGCATGCCAGCGGGACAGTGAATCTCAAACCGGGCGATCGAATTGACCTGGACACGCTGGGCGTCAACAGCGGCTCGGGGGAAGACCTCTCTTATGAGAGCGACGCGGAAGGCAAACATCCTTTGATTCCGCTGACTGACGCATTGCTTGGAAGATATGGGGAAAACCCGCCCACCCTGCCCCTCTGCCAGCAAGCCAATCTGGGCAACACCCCCCTCGTGGCAGAGAACATGCCGATTGGCACTTATTTATGTTATCGCACCAACCAGGGGCTGATCGGTCGGGCGCGCCTCACCGGATTCAATGTGGATAGCTACACCCTGACCCTGGATTTGACCACCTGGTCGTTGCCCTGACATTACGCAGTTTTCTCATGGGGATTCTGTATCTGATTGCAACACCAATTGGTAACCTGGAAGATATCAGCCAACGCGCCCTGAGGCTCCTGGGTCAGGTGAAGCTGATCGCCGCCGAAGACACCCGCCAGACGCGCAAATTGTTAGCCCATTTCGATATTCATACCCCCCTTATCAGTTATTACGAGCACAACAAGCTGAGCAAGCTCAACGAGATTCTCGAGGCGCTGGCAAAGGGGGATGTCGCCCTGGTTTCAGACGCCGGAATGCCCGGGTTGAACGACCCAGGCTATGAATTGGTGCGCGCAGCCCTGGCAGCGGGCTATACCGTCAGCCCTGTACCTGGTCCAAGCGCCCCATTGGCGGCATTGGTGGCATCCGGTCTGCCGACAGACGCTTTTTTATACCTGGGCTATCTGCCGCGCAAGCCCACCGAGCGACGGCGGCTGCTTGAGCGAGTGGCTGATTTGCCCTACACGCTCATTTTTCTCGAAGCGCCCACTCGCCTGCGCTCCGCTTTGGATGACCTGCTGGCAGTCCTGGGGGACCGCCAAACAGCTATCGCCCGAGAATTGACCAAACTGCACGAGGAGATTTACCGCGGCTCACTGGCAGAAGCCAGGGAATATTTCAGATTGCACGAGCCTCGCGGCGAGTTCACTCTGGTCGTCGCCGGAAACCGCGAAACGCCAAAGCAATGGGAACCAGAGCAAGTGATAAAGTCGCTGGAAGATGAACTTGCCAGGGGCGCCTCCCCTTCCCTGGCAGCCAGCCGGGTGGCATCCCAATCAGGCTGGGCACGGCGAAAAGTGTATAAACTCATGACCGAAAGAAAATCATAAAACGAGGACGGTGGAGGATGAACCTGAATGACCTGGACGCTTTTCGACGCCTGGATTCACAGAATATGTTGGCGGAAATCGACCGCCTGCCAGATCATTTCGAGACCGCCTGGAAGATGGGCGCCAGCCTACCCTTGCCTGCCTGGGGGGGAATACAGCAGGTGGTTATCGCCGGGATGGGCGGTTCAGCCATTGGCGGCGACCTGGCAGCGGCGTATGTGGAACGCCAAAGCAGGGTCCCAATCGTCATCCACCGCGACTACGATTTGCCCGCCTGGGCAAGAGGGTCTCAGACATTGGTGATCGCATCTTCCCATTCCGGCAACACCGAGGAGACCCTGACCGCATTCGAGAGCGCCATCCGCAACGGATGCCGCCTGCTGGCGGTGACAACCGGCGGCGAACTTGCCCGCCGCAGTCAGGAAGTTGGAGCGACATTATGGCAATTTCACCACCAAGGGCAACCCCGCGCTGCGGTGGGCTATTCCTTTGCCCTCCTCCTGGCTGCCCTAAAACGATTGGATTTAATTCCCGACCCCGGGGATGAGGTGGAAGACGCCCTGACAGCTCTGCGCGCCCAGCGGACAGTCCTCACCGCAGATGTTCCAGATGTGCATAATCCCGCCAAGCGTATGGCAGGGCAGTTGGTCAATCGCTGGGTGAGCGTCTTTGGCGCAGAATATTTAGCCCCGGTAGCCCGGCGTTGGAAGGGTCAAATCAGCGAGGTGGCAAAAGCCTGGGGGCAGTTTGAGCAAATGCCCGAATCCAACCATAATACGCTGGCGGGGATTTCCCATCCCCAATCTCAGCTCAGTGGCCTGATGGCGATCTTCTTGCGGGCGCCGGGGTTGCACCCTCGCAACCGGCGGCGGATTGACCTGACCAAGAAAACCTTCATGCTCGAAGGCATCGGTACCGATTTTGTGGATGCCAGGGGAGAATCGCGGCTGGCGCAGCAATGGACCTTGCTCCAGTTTGGCGATTACACCGCCTACTATCTGGCAATGGCGTACGGGGTAGACCCCACCCCGGTTGAGATGATCGAGGGGTTTAAACAGGAGATGGCAATGCCCAATTGATTGGGGGTATCGAGAGTCAAAAGACCAACGGCGCAAGAGAGAGGGCGACAAACCCCATCAGGACACCCACAAGCATCCCCGCAAGGATGTCCGAGAGGTAGTGCACCCCCATGGCTACTCTCGCCAATGCCACACCCAGCGTCCAAAAGATCAACAACAAACCCAGGAACAGCGAATCCATCCCCAAAGCCACGACCGTCAGCATCATCATTCGGGCTGCATGTCCGGATGGGAATGAATGCGGGTCGGTCGAGCGATAAATATTGCCCCAATCGCCTTCTGGTCGGCGCCGGCGGACGCTGAACTTAATCGTCATCACCACTGCCGCCGTCACCAGGATGCCCAAAGCCATCACGGCTGCCAGGCGTCGCCATTCATTCGATCCGAGAGACCAGACCAGACCCAACCCGATGAGCCAGAACCATGAATCGCCTGAGTGGGCGAGCAAGATGGCGATAGAACGCAGTAATCCAGGACGCTCCGCAACCCGTATCCGGGATGAGAGATGAGCGTCCAATTCCATCATTCTCTGCATTGTCCAGATTGCGCTTTCTTCAACTTTGCTGGCGCTGCGCCAGGTCTGCGCGCAGAATCTCGAGCTGGTGGGGTTTATCCACGTCCATCCCGATCTCGGCATAAGGGGAGATGATCGCCCTGCCGGACACGTGCAAGCGTTGGGTCGCCTTTTTCACCGCTCTATCCAGGGTGATCGCCCGAAACAGGAGCAGGATTAAGGTATCATAACCGAGCAGGGCAGCCTGTTTGAGGGCGTTCTTGCGGGCGGCAACCAGCTTGATCCAGATTTCGTCGTGAGTCGTCACCAGCCGGGTCGCCACCACGTTCATATCCGCGCCGCAAACCTCCACATCTTTCAACCTGACATACGATCGGTTGGATGCCGGGAAACGCTTCTCCATCACCTGCCGGGTGATCACGTTGTAGTACACATCCTCGTCTGTCTGCATGGTGGTGTTCACCACCCAATCCACCATCTCCGGGGTAATCGCGGGGATATCTGAGGAAACGATCATGACATGCCTCGCCTGGTGGTTGATGCGCAACACTTCCAGCTCGCCCGCGCGGATGTTATCCACCATATCCCCCTGGCTGGGGATATGCGAGACGATTTTGGGGCAGGACACCTTATCCTCGGGGGGTAGCCCCATCACCACCACCCGCTCTACCATCCTGGCGCCGGTCAAGGCATCCAACACCCACTGAATCATCGGTTTTCCCGCAACATCGAGCATGGCTTTGGAGATGCCCTGAGTATATTCATAAAGGGGTTCACTGGGTTGAGGCACACCTCCAGCAGTGACAATCGCATCCATCAGTTCAACTCCTGCAACTGGGGTTCAAAACCAAGCTGATTTAACAGCTGATTAAGTTCATCTCGGGTGAGTTCCCGCCCCTTGCCTGAGACTGCAATCAGCGCGGCTTCCATCATATTCGTCCCGAACGAACGCCCCGCAAGCACCGGGGTGGATGTGACCAGATACTTGACCCCCGCCTGACGAAACGCTTCGACATCCGAGGGGGTGGTAGTGTTGGTGGCAATCACCTTGCCCTCCAGACGATCGGGCATGTGGCGTTTAATATAGTGACAATCTCCGGCGATCACCGTCGCCCATTGATAGTATTTCTCCCATTTGGGCTCGCGTTTTTCCTGTTTCTCGCCAGTGGGATAGACCCACTCAAAAGGCAGGCGACCGGCGATTGGCATCATCAGCGCCGCCAGGATCTTCAGGCTGCTGACTTTGCGAATGGCGAAAGGCAGATTCAGACCAAACATCAGGTCTCCGAATACACATTCATAGCCCGCATTCACAAATGAGGTGGTCATCCCCCAGCGGTCCACCCCCAGGGTGATGAAGGCTTTTTTGCCTTTCTGGATGATGTAATCGCCAAGCCTCGAGTCGATAAACGACGCCAGCCGATTTTCGAGGGTGTTTTTCAGCCCAGCCCCATCCACAACGGGGGTCTTCTGGATAAAACGAATCATGGATTGTACAGAATATAAGGGATACCACTTGTCGTCCACCATCACCCCCAGGTCGGCGCCGCCAACCCCGAAAGCGTCCACTTTGCCGTCCAACTCCTTGTAAAGCTGCGCGGCTTTTTCCATATCCCCATCTGTACCAATCCGCTCAATGCTGATTTTTTCACCCAGGAGTTCGATCTCGACCGCCTTATCACGTTTGGAAGAACCGATGCTGATACTCACGGCACGCTTCATATAGACCTCCCGACGAGAGCATAGGCATTCCCTGCCTCGGTTACCCGACACAGTATACCCCTATCGCCATAAAAGTAAAACCCCTTTTTATTGCGCGAGTTGCATATCGAGGCAATATCCAACCCATAAGATAAGTATCGGCTTAAAGTCAGGGGGAGGGTTTGATTTTCATACCTCGAAAAGGTTATAATCATCATACCGGCTACACACTCGTGTGTAAATTTACCCCGGCGGGAGGTGCGCAACGATGGTTCTTCCTCTTCATGCTTATTTCAAAGGCAAAATCGTCCCTTATGAACAAGCCAAAGTAGGGGTTTTAACCCATGCCCTCAACTATGGCACAGCAGTTTTTGCAGGGATGCGCGGCTATTGGAATCCGGAAAAAGAGCAACTGTATCTCTTCAGACCCCTTGACCACTATCGCCGTTTTCTAAACTCGGCAAAAATCATGAATATGGAATTAGACCATTCGCCGGAAAGCCTGACCCAAATCACGCTGGAACTGCTCCGCGCCGATGGCTACCGACGTGATATTTACATCCGCCCCCTGGCTTTCAAGTCGGATGAGATGATCGGGGTTAAACTGCACGATCTCCAGGATGAACTCTCCATCGTCGCCTTACCTTTTGACCGGTATGTCGCCAAAGATACCGACGCTCATGTCACGATCTCTTCCTGGCGACGGGTGGATGATAACGCCATCCCAGCCCGGGGTAAGATCAGCGGCACATACGCCAACTCGGCTCTGATTAAAACCGACGCCATCCGAGCCGGTTTCGACGAGGCTTTGGTGCTCAATCAGGATGGGCACCTCTCAGAGGGCAGCGCGATGAACATATTCATGCTGCGGGATGGGGTCATTGTCACTCCCCCAATCACGGACAACATCCTGGAGGGCATCACCCGGCGCACCGTGATCGAGCTGGCGCGCGAAGAATTGAAACTCCCCGTTGTTGAACGCTCCATAGACCGCACCGAAGTGTATCTATGTGATGAATTTTTTATGACCGGCACTGCGGCGCAAATCACCGCCGTTACCCGGGTGGATTTCCGTCCCATCGGCACGGGGGTGATGGGTCCGGTCACCGCCAGCTTACGTCAGATATTCGATGACGTCGTCCGCGGACGGCGCCCCAAATACGCCCATTGGAACGTACCGGTTTACGCTGAGGAAACGCAAAAGACACAGAAGACCGTAATCACCGGCTGATTACCCCGATTGTTTTACTCCAGGTAGACGATCTCCCCGGAGACTCCACCCCCGGCGTCAATTCGCAACAAACCCACGCTCGGGGGTGACGTCTTAATATCCGGGAAGTGGGGGGAGCCGGGATTGAAGAGCAAAATCTCGCCCGACCAATGAACCAACGGACGATGGGTATGCCCAAAGACGATGACCCTCGCCTGGGAGAAGGTCTCCAACAGACGCGGCTGGAATATCTCCAGACGATAGCCGCGGAGCATATAATCCTCACCGCCCATGCATTGGGACTCGGCACTTGT
>JBBIPD010000017.1:0-17339 GCA_037443025.1 Chloroflexota bacterium | reverse complement strand
CAACCAGAGGATGAGCGCCCTGTTGGATCAGGCGGTTGGTTCCGACGCTTTGGGGGGCGTTGATGTTGCCCGGGACAGCGAAAACCTCCCGCCCCTGATCGGCGGCGAAGCTGGCAGTAATCAAAGCCCCGCTCCGCTCCCCCGCCTCCACAATCACCACCGCCTGCGCCAATCCGGAGATGATGCGATTTCTGGGGGGGAAGTTCAGGCTGTCTGGAGGCGTTCCTAAGGGATAATCGCTGATCAAGGCACCATTCTGAACGACCATCTCCGCCAGCTTACGGTGTTCGGGGGGATAAATCCGGTCCACGCCGTTGCCCAACACTGCCAGGGTGCGCCCGCCTGCATCCAGGGCGGCTTTGTGCGCCGCCGAATCCACGCCGCGCGCCAGACCGCTGATCACCGTCAAACCATTCCGCGCCAGAAAGCCTGCAATGTTTTCCGCCACCTGGCGACCATAGGCGGTGATTCGCCGTGTACCCACAATCGCCACGGCAAATTCGTCTTGTGGGAGGAGATTGCCCAGAATGTACAACACCGGAGGCGGTTGATCAATCTCCCGCAAACGTTTTGGGTAATTCTCCGATTCCCAGGTGAGCACCTGGACGCCCAGGGATTGGATGCGATTCCAGAGAGCTTCCAAAGAGACTTCGGAGCGCACCGCCAGTAAATTCTCAACCAGCCTGGCGCTCAAGCCGGTAGCGTACAGTGCCTGAGCAGGCGCCTGCCAGATCGCCTCGATGCTCCCGAAATGATCCAGCAAAACCCGCAGCCTGGCTGCGCCGATGCCTTTTACCAGATTGATCCCTACCCAGTACTTGCGCGGGTCGTCCAATGATGTTTCTCCAGAGGCAGATTTCTTGTCGCCGATTGCTCTCTCAGCCACCCGTCACAGATTGACCACAACATTACAAACCGTGCGGGCAATTCTATTTGCGGGAAGAAATCAAGACGGTTTTACTTCTTTCAGCCCGTCACACAGAATACCATAGCGGTTTCTATACTGTCAAGGAAGCAAGCCGGGGAGCAACCTGACGCGGATTGCCCGCCGACTCGGGTCAATCTGCAGAATCACATCATCCGTGAATGGCAAAAGCGCCTCTCCACCGGTATCCAGATTGACCACCAGGATATCATTGGAACCGGTTTCGAGAATATCCACCACCTCCCCCAATCTCTCGGCAGATTCGGTGAACACCTGCAAACCCACCAATTGATGGTGATAATACTCGCCAGCCTCCAGGGGTGGTATCTCATCTGTTCGCACATATACCAGATTGTTGCGATACTCCCCTACCTGCTCCGGGTTATCCACCCCCTGGAACGCCACCAGCATCAGGGCGCCATGCCAGCGTCGGCTGCGCACTTGAAAAGGACGATACCCCTCGCCGAGATAGACGGTTTTTCCCACAACGATCCTTTCCGGAAAGTCCGTCAGCACTTCCATCGTCATTTCGCCCCGCACGCCATGCGGTTTGCGCAGCTTACCGACCACCAAGAAGACAGGGTCGCCTGAAGGGGGCGAGCCTGAAGGCTGCTCGTTATTCGACCGGGATGCGGCGCTGCTCATCGAGGATCGTCAATGTCCAGGGTTGCCCGTTTGCCCTCCTGGGCAGCGGCGACTCGAAGCAGGATGCGAATCGCATTCGCGATTCGACCGCCCTTGCCGATGATACGCCCCATGTCTTCCTTTGCAACCTGCACTCTCAGGCTGACCGTGGCGCCATGCCTGATTTGATTCACCCGCACCTGCGTTGGGTCATCTACCAGCGATTGAGCGATGTATTCCACTAATTCCTTCACCGATACCTCCCTTCAATAAACCCGAAACTGGATATCGGTCATAATCGTATCACAATACCGTAATCCAGGACGGCAACCCAACCTTTTGAGGATAGCGATTACTTCGCCTTAGCCAACCGACTTGTCTTGGGATTGATGTTCTGTTTCGCCTCGACAGCTTTTGCTTCAGCCAGCAAGGTCTCCAGCGACTCGCCCTTCTTGAAGCGCTCATATCGTTCAAAGAAGCCCACGCTGCGCAGCACCTTCTCCGCCGATTCGCTCGGTTGGGCGCCTTTGCTCAACCATTCGTAAATGCGGTCTTCTCTCAACTGGATGGTCGCCGGTTGGGTGCGCGGGTTGTAGAAACCTAAAATCTCGAGAAAACGCCCATCTCGCGGGCTTTCTTTATCGGCAGCCACAATGCGATAGCTGGGCTGTCCTTTCGCTCCAATACGGCGCAAACGAATACGAACCATTGAAATCTTCTCCTTACGAATTAATTTATGTATCTCTACCAGACGGACAACACCCGTTTCGTGACGCCGAAGGCAGGCTGACGATGTTGCTCGCCTGGTCCGGGCGGTAACACCGCCTTAACCGAACAAGCGGGGCAAGCCGCGCATGCCCGATTTCTTCAATGTTTTAAACAGGCGTTGAGCCTCCCGAAATTGTTTGATCAAGCGGTTGACATCCTGAACTTCAGTGCCAGAGCCGCGGGCAATCCGCCGCCGTCTGCTGGCGTTCAAGATATCTGGCTTGCGCCTCTCCTGGGGGGTCATCGAGTTGATGATGGCTTCGGTGATCTTGAGCTGTCGCTCAGCATCCTTGGGGTCAATCTGGCGCGCCATCTGCCCCATCCCTCCGGGGAGCATCTCCAAAATCTGAGCCAGGGGTCCCATCTTGCGCACCTGACGCAACTGGTTGGCGAAATCTTCCAGGGTGAACTCGCCAGCCATCAGCCTTTCGGCTTGTTTTTGCGCCTCTTTCTGATCGAAGGCTGATTCGGCTTTCTCAATCAGTCCCAGGATATCTCCCATGCCCAGGATGCGCGAGGAGAGCCGGCTTGGATCATAGACCTCAATGGCGTCGAGCGCTTCACCCGTACCGAGGAACTTGATAGGCACGCCTGTCACCGAGCGGATGGAAATCGCCGCTCCACCTCGAGCATCGCCGTCTATTTTGGTCAACATCAACCCGGTGAGGGGCACCACATCCCGGAAGCCTTTGGCGATGTTGACCGCCTCCTGCCCAATCATCGAGTCAACCACCAGCAAAGTCTCTACCGGATCAACCCGCTGCTTGATTGCCCGCAACTCATTCATCAAAGCCTCATCCAGTTGCGAACGCCCCGCGGTATCCAAAATCAACAGGCTGAAACCGCCGTTTTCTCCTTTTACCCTGGCTCTGGCTGCCAGCTCAGGAGGGGGGACACCCGGTTCAAAATAGACCGGGATATTCAGCTTCTCGCCCAGGGTCTCCAACTGGCGTACGGCAGCCGGGCGGTAGGGGTCGCACGCCACCAGCATCACCCGCTCGCCTTGGGCGCGCAGCAGGCGGGCGATTTTACCGGCAGCGGTGGTCTTGCCAGACCCCTGGAGACCGACCAGCATGATCACCCGCGGACGCGGTCCGCTCAGGTTTAACCGTTCAGGCTGACCCAGGGTGGCGATGAGTTCCTCATTGACGATCTTCACCACCTGCTGACCAGGGTTCAGCGCTTTGGAGACCTCAGCGCCGATGGCGCGCTCACGCACCCGCGCCACAAAATCTTTCACCACAGCGTAGTTGACGTCCGCCTCGAGCAACGCCAGGCGCACCTCGCGCATCGCCAGGTCAACATCCTGCTCGGATAGTTTGCCTCTCCGCCGAAGCTGATTGAAAACGTTTTCTAAGCGTTCCGTTAGATTCTCAAACACAGCCGATTCAAAACCTTTGAGCCTTGCGGGATGAGAGCCTCAGCACGTACCAGAAGCTGACATGCCACCGCAAGGCTGGATTACTCACAGGCTTGGATTTTAATGTGGATGACGGGAATGGTCAAGGAGGAATTTTATCCAAAATCAAACAAACAGGATTCCGGTTTTGCATTTGAAGCCCAATTATGGTAAACTCATTGCGAAATCTGGCAGCCATGCTGTATGGGGAAGGGAAATCATTGATCAACCGCTCGCGCAGTGAAATGATCGTTTCCCGTTTGCGGGAGATGCAGGCAGCCTCGCCGGAGATCGAGGCTTCGGCTGTGGTCTCGGTGGATGGGTTGATTATGGCATCGGCGCTGCCGACTGAGGTGGAAGAGGAGCGGGTTTCCGCAATGTCTGCCGCAATGCTCAGCCTGGGTGAGCGCATTGCGGGTGAGCTTGGGCGTGGACTATTGGAGCAAGTTTATATTCGCGGCAGCAGCGGCTATGTGCTGCTGACGGCGGTAGGCGAGGAAGCTGTCTTGACCGCGCTCGCCCGTGAAAATGCAAGACTGGGCTTGATCTTCCTGGAAATGCGGCGAGCGGCAGAGGATTTGATAAAACTGGTGGGATGATGAACGAACAAGGAGACATTCATCTCTGAACAGTTCCGTGGGGAGACGCCGGTGACGGGTCTCCCCACTGCCTTTATTGAAGCGGTGTTTTTATCCGGAGGTGGAGTATGCAGACCAAGTACATATTTTTCACTGGCGGTGTCGTCAGCTCTGTGGGCAAGGGAGTTACCGCGGCAGCCATTGGCAGGCTGTTTAAGGAACGCGGTTATCAGGTGGCGGTGCAAAAGCTGGACCCGTATATCAATGTTGACCCAGGCACGATGAGCCCCTATCAACACGGCGAGGTGTTCGTACTGGACGACGGAGCCGAAACCGACCTGGATTTAGGACATTACGAGCGATTCATTGATATCAGCCTGAACCGGGTATGCAACGTCACCACCGGTCAGGTCTACGCCGATGTCATCAGCAAGGAGCGCCGCGGCGATTATCTGGGGGGCACAATCCAGGTCATCCCCCACATCACCAACGAAATCAAACGCCGAATTGGGCTGGTTGCAAAAACAACCGGCGCCGAGATCGTCCTGGTTGAAATTGGCGGCACGGTGGGCGATATCGAGTCGCTTCCCTTCCTTGAATCATTGCGTCAGATGCGCAGCGATCTGGGTCGCGAAAACACGCTTTATATCCATGTCACCTGGCTGCCCTATATCGGGGCGACGGGTGAACTGAAAACGAAACCCACCCAACACTCGGTGCGTGAGCTACGCTCGATTGGTATTTCTCCGGATGTGATCGTCGCTCGTTCGGATTATCCGGTGGATGATGACCTGTGTGAAAAAATCGCCTTATTTTGTGATGTGGAACGCCGGGCAGTGATTCCCCTGGTTACCACGCCAATCCTCTACGAAGTCCCGCTGATTCTGGAGAAATTACAGGTGGGCGATTATCTGCTGGAGCGGATGGGTCTTTCGGCGCGGTCGAAGCCCGACTGGACGTCGTGGATGCAACTGGTGGAAGAGGTGAAAAAGCCCAAACCGGTGGTCAAAATCGCTCTGGTCGGAAAGTATGTGGAGTTACACGATGCCTATATGAGCGTGCGTGAGGCTGTCAAGCACGCCGGGCTTTCCTTAAGCACCGATGTGGAGATCATCTGGGTGCATTCAGCGGAACTGGAGAAGCATCGCGGCTGGGAGATGATCAAGAGCGTGGACGGCATCATTGTGCCTGGGGGGTTTGGCAGCCGTGGCACCGAAGGCAAAATCAAAACCGCCCGCTATGCTCGCGAAAACAAAGTGCCTTATTTGGGCTTATGCCTGGGGATGCAGTTGATGGTGGTGGAGTTTGCCAGACATGTCCTGAACAACGAAGACGCCAACTCGACCGAATTCGACCGGGGCACCGCCCATCCGGTGATTGACCTCATGCCAGACCAGCGTGGGATTGTGGACATGGGTGGGACAATGAGATTGGGGCTTTACCCATGTGAATTACAACCGGGAACAATCGCCGCCAAAGCCTATGGCAAGAACCTGGTCTATGAGCGCCACCGCCATCGATTCGAATTCAACAACGCCTACCGCGAGATTCTGGAAAAGGCAGGGATGCGCTATTCGGGCTTATCTCCGGATGGGCGGTTGGTCGAAATTGCCGAACTGAGCGATCACCCCTTCATGTTAGGCACCCAGTTTCACCCCGAATTCCTCTCACGTCCGAACCGCCCCCACCCTCTGTTCGTTGCATTTCTAAAAGCGGTTATCGAGAGAGCCAAAGCCCGTCAGGAAGCAGGCGAGGGCGAGGCGGAATTAGCCACCAGCCATTCTGGCGGCTGAAGCCAGAGCCTTGAGCGTCCGAATCCTGCAGGCGAGGTTGAAAAATCGGGAAAGGGGGACACAAGGTTGTGTTTTTCGGGCGCTTTGGATTGGGCGAATCTTGACCATGCGGAGTATTGAGAGGATATTTTGGATTATACTTAACCCACGAAATTTGAAATCTCAAAGACAAATCTTCGCTTACCCCAATCAAACCTGATAAGACCATATCAAATACAGAGGTGAAAAAAATGGAATCAATCATCGAAGATATCGTTGGACGCGAGATTTTGGACTCGCGTGGCAATCCCACCATTGAGGTCGAAGTGACCCTGATGGATGGCAGTTGGGGGCGGGCGGCGGTGCCGTCAGGAGCATCTACCGGGATTCATGAAGCCCTGGAACTGCGTGACGGAGACAAGAAACGTTATCAGGGCAAAGGCGTCCTTAAAGCCGTCGAGAATGTCAACAATGACATCGCCGACGCGTTGATTGGATGGGATGCCACCGACCAGGCAGGGATAGACCAGGCATTAATCGAACTGGATGGCACTGAGAACAAATCGAAGCTGGGGGCTAACGCCATCCTCGGCACCAGCCTGGCAGTCGCCAAGGCGGCTGCCAACTCGCTCGGCTTGCCGTTGTATCGTTACATCGGCGGGGTCTACGCCCATGTCCTGCCGGTGCCGATGCTGAACATCCTCAATGGCGGCGCGCATACCGGCTGGCAGTCAACCGACGCCCAGGAATTCATGGTGATGCCCCTCGGAGCGCCCACCTTCTCCGAAGGATTACGCTGGGGATCCGAAATTTACCAGGCTCTCAAAACCGTGCTAAAAGAAAAGGGATACACCGCCCTGGTTGGCGATGAGGGCGGTTACGCCCCGGCGCTCAAAGCCAACGCCGAGGCGGTGGAGGTCATCCTCGCCGCGATTGAAAGAGCGGGCTACAAAGCGGGGGTGGATGTCGCCATTGCCCTGGATCCGGCGGCGTCCGAACTTTACGACGAGGAAACCCACCTCTATAACCTGCGCCGGGAGGGCAAGAAATTGACCAGCGCCGAAATGGTCGGCTACTGGAAATCCTGGGTGGATCAATACCCCATCGTATCCCTCGAAGATGGACTGGCGCAAGACGACTGGGAGGGGTGGAAGCTGTTGACGCAGGAACTGGGCGAGCGCATCCAGATTGTTGGGGATGACCTGCTGGTGACCAACCCGACCCGCGTCCGCCGGGCGATCAAAGACAAAGCCGCCAACGCCCTGCTGGTCAAGCTCAACCAGATTGGCACCCTGACCGAGACCATCGAAGCGGTCGAAACCTGCCACCGGGCGGGCTGGAGAGCGGTGACCTCCCACCGTTCGGGTGAGACCGAGGATACAACCATCGCCGACCTGGTCGTGGCGCTTAACATGGGGCAAATCAAGACCGGCGCCCCGGCGCGGTCCGACCGGGTGGCGAAATACAACCAGCTGTTGCGGATTGAGGCAGAATTAGGCGATTCGGGCGAGTACGCTGGCTGGAATGCCCTGCAAAGATAATCAAAAACATGGCGAGCCGGTTGTTCAATCAGCCGGCTCGCAAAGCAAATTGAGGTAGAGCGGATTAATCTGTGGTCTCTGGCTCTTCTTCTACGGGAACCGGCGTCGGGCGCAGCGCTTCGTCCAAAGACATGCTTTCTCGCCGCATTCCGGGGGCAGGCGCGCCGCAATAGGGACACAGGTTCCAGGGGAGTTCCATTAATTTACCGCATTGATGACAGGTCTTTTTCAATTTGGTATGGCAACCTGGGCAGACAATCCAATTCTCCTTAATTCGTCGCCCGCAGCCGGGGCACAGGGCGGCGTCCTCAATCGCCTGGAGCAAGGCTTCTTCCTCCAGGGTGTGTTGATATTCCTCTTCCAGGGTGCGCGGAGGGCGCAAGATGAGGTACACCACGATACCGGGTAAGAAAAGCACCGCCACCACCAACACAGAAAGAATCCGCGCCAGTGGATCTCGCGCCCGTCGGCGGATATCGCGATACGTCCAAATCACCAGGCTCAGCCAGAGCGCGGCGATAAACGCCCCGCCCCAGGCGGTGATGATCAAGACAAAGTTGCTCAGAGAAGCCGGATCAAGGTTCATTTCATTCTCCTCGGCATGGCGCAGAAGGATTCTGTCTGGGGATAAGAGATAAAACCCATCTGCAAAGCGATTATAGCATGGAAGAACAGCGATGAGCGAGCACAGACCGACCTACCGTATTACCGATATGGCGGAGACCGACCGCCCGCGGGAGCGCCTGGCAAAACACGGCGCCAACACCCTCACCACCCCGGAATTATTAGCCATCCTGCTCCGGGTAGGCGTACCCGGCGAGAACGTCGTCCAGCTTGCGCAGCGTTTGCTGATGACGTTTGACGGATTGGACGGATTGCACCGCGCTCCTTTTGAAGTCGTCTGTGAGCAGCGCGGCATTGGTCCAGCCAAAGCGGCGCAAATCAAGGCGGCTTTGGAGCTGGGCAGACGCTTTCGCCTCGATACTTCCAATGAGCAGGCATCCATCCATAGCCCGGCGGACGCCGCCGCCCTGGTGCAGTTCGATATGAGCGTCCTGGAGCAGGAAGAGTTGTGGGTGATTCTCCTCGATTCCCGCAATCGCGTATTGCACATCGAAAAAGTCTACCGCGGCTCGGTGAACACCTCCCAGGTGCGCATCGGCGAGTTGTTTCGGGCTGCAATCCGCCGCAACGCCGCGGCTCTGGTCGTCGTCCACAACCACCCCAGCGGCGACCCCACCCCCAGCCCGGACGATGTGGCTGTGACCCGCGCCATCAGCTCTGCGGGAAAGCTCCGGGATTTCGAAGTGCTGGATAATGAGGTTCTCGGTGTGGGGGGCTACGTCTCCCTCAAGGAACGCGGTCTGGGGTTTGGAGGCTGATCCTTATATCGTTGGCTTCACCGAAAAATAGGCGAATTCTCCGCTGGCTTCCTGCCATTCATGTTTGACTTTGCTGACGAAGCTCATCCGCGGACCACGCTCGAGCGCATCCAGCAGTCTTTCCAACGCCTGACGGTTCCCTTCGGCAAGCACTTCCACATCGCCCTCCCAGCGGTTGCGCACCCAGCCGGTCAACCCCAACCGAAGGGCGTTATCATAGACAAAGCTCCGAAAACCCACGCCCTGTACCCGCCCCTCGACAATGGCATGCAATCTCAAGATTTCGCCCTCAGACATGCTTCAAACCACCTCCTGATAGCGTAAACCTGGACCAAAATCTCGGATTAACTCAAACCCGACTACCGGCGGCTTTGTGTTGAACAGGTTTCCTGCGTAAATTTCCCATCACCAGCAACAACGGCATAGCCAGAACCGCCGCCAGCAACCCAAGCCAGGGCGCCAGATTGGACAGGCTGGCGAGCCAGGGATCTTCTCCAAAAGTCTGCCTGCGCCAATCAAGCTCTAGCTGATTGATTGGCACGCCCAGGCTGACCTGCAACGCCCGCTCGCAATCTATCCCATCCGCATACGCCCATACCAGTTGTTCCAGCCTGTCAGAACCGTAGTTCTGATGGAGATAGCGGGTGAACGACGCCGACTCTGCATACGCCAGATAGGCGCCGGCGGCGTCCCGCGGGAAGGTGTTGCAGAGCGAAGCAATCGGGTGAAGGGTGCCTTTTTCGTAGGCGCTTCGCATCAGAACCAGATAATCCGGGTTGGGATACAACTCGGCTATCGAAGCCAGCCCCTCGTTCAGCCAGGCAGGCAGGTTCGCATAAGCCGGACCGATTTTTTGGTATAGCAGGATATGCATCAATTCATGGGGAATCTGGCGCTCCATTTCCAGGCGTTGCTCCGGACCTGGAGGGAGTGAAACCACCATCACCCCTAAATCTGGGTCGGTGTGAGCGCCAATCCAGTTGCGCCCCGTGGTTTGGAGGGTGGCGCGCATATCCACCGCATTGGCATAGGCGTATATCTTGATTTCCGTGGGAGGTTCGAAAGGTAGGATGAGACTGATTTGCTCCAATCCCTGCTGGGCAATATCCAGCAGGCTTTGCCCAAACGCGCTATCGCCCTCGTGCCAGAAGGCGACAAAGGGCGCTTCCCGACGGGTCTGCCACTCGAAGCGGTTATCGGCGTAATACAGAGACTGTCTCTCGCTGGCGTAGGCTTTGCCGTCGTCCAAAACAACCTCATACCAGTATTCCAGATTGGAAAACGCCCTGAGTTTCTCCTGATTGGGATCCATCCGATAGGAGAACGTCCCATTTTTGGGAATCAGAGGCGGGCTGGAGCGCGTTTCGATTTCCCCCTGCGGCTGGACAAATATCTGCACCATTTGCACCCCCAGACTGGCTGGAAGCGCCCCCGAGAAATCTATATATTCGCCAAAGCGATAATCAACCTGCAAAGGGTCGAGTTCTATCTGGCTGTATGCAGGTCTAAAAATCAGCAGAGAGAGTATGAAACCGAAAAGGGCAAAACGACGCATGTCAGGCTCCGAGCAATGCCAGGATTGGGGTTAATGTCAGCGGGCTGAGCAAGGTGGTCGCGGTTATCGCCAGGGTGACAAAGGAAGGCTCAGCGCCGAACTCGGTCGCCAGCACCCCCATCAACACAGCGGTGGGCATTGCCGATGAACTGATGCCGGCTTGAAAAGCGGCGCCGTTCAAACCAAAGAGAGCAGCAACAGGGAGCGCCAGGAGAGGCGCCAAGCCCAATTTCATACCCGTTGCCAGGTTGAGCGCACCCTTCCGATCAACCGCCTGAGAATGGTAAAGCTGAACGCCCAACAGCACCAGCATCGTGGGGATGGCAGCTTCGGACAAGGTGACAACGGTGCGCTCTATTGGCATCGGCAGTTCCCAACCGCCCAGGTTGAAGATCACGGCGATCACCAGGGCGTACACCGCAGGGGTTCGCAACAACTCGAGCATACCCTTGCGCAGATTCGCTGTCCCAAGGCTTGCAATAATTAAGCCAAGTGTGTTAATCAGGATGATCGAAATGCTGAAATAGACGCTGGCATACGCCAAAGAGGTCTCGCCGAAGGCAAATCGGTTCAGGGATAAGCCGTAATTTCCGGCGTTGCCAAACGTCGTCACCAAAACCAAAGCCGAGAGCATGCGTTCTTTATAACCCAACCCCTTGAAAACCAACCAGGCGATAACCGCCATGATGACCATACTCAGCAGGGCAAAACCGCCCATCCGCCAGAGGTCATCGTTGTTCAACTGGCTCGAAGTCAGGAGATCGAATAACAGACAGGGTATAAAGATTTTGAAAGCCAGTTGCGAGATGGAACGGGGATGAATCTGGGTATATTTTGTCAGGAGGTAACCCGCTCCGGCAGCCAGCAAAATCGGCAGGATGTTGTTCGCAAAGAGTGATAGCAGATACGCCAACCGGGATTCCCCCCGTCATGTCCGATGCTTACTCATCATCCTCATCCAAATCGTAGAACTTCTCCCAATCTTCATCATCCTCGTCATTTTCGTCAGAGGAGTATTCGAAGAGTGAATAGAGCTGCATACCTTCGGTAAAACTGAGATTATCCAGCGCGGCGTCTATAAATTCAGCCTCTTCCTCGTCCTCGGTTTCTTCATAGAGATTGATGAGGATATCTTCTACCCCTTCTCCGCCAATTTGCGAGAGAGACCAGATGACCGCCATGCGGATTTCGCTATCCGGTTCATCCAACATCTCCAGCAGGAGGGGTCTGGCTTTCACAAGCTCCAGCTCTCCGGCGGCGCGCACCGCTTCAAAGCGGATATCGTCCACATCGCTGGTCAGCATCTCGATGATGTGCGGCTCCCACTGGTTTTGGGCTGAACGGCTCATGGCGACCAGCGAGCTTGCGATCCATTCCTGGTTGCCCGAATGATAGGCGGTTTCAATCAGGTTGGCAATTTCCTTGCGACTCGAAAATCCCAGGGATTCCAACGCCCGGCAGCGCACAACCTGCGGCTCTGAACTGCGATAAACCTGCAAGAGGCGATCCACAATCTCGTCCAGAGTCTTTTGGGGGAGGTCTTCGGTTTCCCCAAGATAGACATGCCTGCCCAGGGCAGCCGCTGCCGCTGCCCGCACATCCGGGCTGAGGTCATTGCTGAGCAGATCGAGATAGAGGGGTATCAGCCTGGGATTCTCATACTCCCATAGCACCCGGACGGACAGTTCGCGTACATGGGGGTCGCTATCCTGCGTTGTGAAACGGCAGAACTCCTCGAACGAGAGGGTGTAGTTGGTTTCGCCCAGGGTCTCGATATCCTCCAGAATCGCCTGCCGGCGCCGCGTCTGCACCTGCATCCAGGCGCCCTCCAGTTGCGCCAGCTCATCGCTTTCCAGGTCCGAAAGCCGATACAGATAGCGCGGGTGAAACGGTTTGCTTTCATTGAGCATCGCCTCCAGCACCTCCTGGAAGGAGATGCTGGAAGGATTTTGATATTCGTTTGATCGGTGATTAATGGTCATCTGATTAAGGCAACTGAATCGGGTTAATAAAGTCTTGCAAATTAATGTAAATCAAGAGAATCAACAAGAAGGCAAAACCCACCAGATGGATCATGTTCTCGTAACGCGGTGGTATGCGACGCCGGATGATAATCTCAGGCAAAGTGAGCAGGATTCGCCCGCCATCCAAAGCCGGGATTGGAAGCAGGTTGAAAATCCCGAGCGAGATGCTGACGAACATGAAGAACCAGAGCGGATTCTGAATTTGCTGGTAGATATCGAACATGCCTTTGTAGCCCACCGGGCGGGTCTCCTCCGGACTGACCTCCCCCTGGGCGATCCGCACCGGCAGGGAGAGCAAGTTCCGGGTGTACTCGTAGGCTGTCCTGACGCCCTGGGGGATAGCCTTGCTCCAGGTGGTAGGCTTGGGTATCGTTTCCATGGAGATGCCGATGGCGCCATCCGGCGGGGGCGGGTTGCGCGGGGTGAGGGTCACTTCTAAAATCTGCTCTCCACGCTGATAGGTGATACGGGTGGGAACACCAAGGTTTTGATAGATTTGATTATATAAGTCATTCGAGCTGTGAACTTCCTGTCCGTTGACCGCCAGGATGACATCGCCAATTTGCAACCCTGCCAGCGCGGCGGGGGAGTTGGGCGAGATATTGGCGATTTTGACTTTGTCCGGCTCGCCCAGGTTGTAGACGATGACGATGGCAATGACAACCCCCAGGAAGATATTCATCAGTGGACCGGCAAAAAGGACCCCCAGACGCACCCAAGGACTGGCGGCAGCCAGCCCACCCGGCACGCTTGGGTCGTTCTCGCCCTTGGGACGCACGAAGCCTCCCAGAGGTATCCAGTTAAGGGTGAATTTGGTCCCCCCGGCTTCGAAAAGCTTAAGCGCTCGGGGAGGAAAACCTATGCCAAACTCTTCCACTTCAACCTTGAGCAAACGGGCAGCAAAGAAATGCCCCAACTCATGCACCACAATCAATATGGCAATTCCACCGATAAACTGTAATAATTGAACAATCAACAAATTTGACATGGTTATCCCTATTCCTGGATATTACCGGTACGATTTATATCCTGATTATATCGCTTGAATGATGAACTATCCAGGCGTAGGGTTGATTTCTATCCCAATTTCTAACACATTTCTAAGCGTGGCTGTCAAAAGGGAGGGGTGAAGGGTATAACCGCCCCGCAGCCTGACCCCTAACGACTGCCCCCTCCCTGCTCCAGATAGGCTGCGCCGCCCACACTGGCGCGCAACACCTGGCTGACGCCAGGGATATCTCGCAGGCGCTCCTCGACCTCGTCGGCTGCCCATGCCTCACAGATGACGTGCACATTCGGTCCAGCGTCTATGGTGTAGCATGCCGGGATGCCCTGGCTCCGCCAGCCGCGAACCATCTCCATCACCGTCAGGGTAGCCGGCTGCCAGTATATCACCGGCGGCGATGAGGTCATGATCACGGCGTGCATCAGGTTGCTATCCAACTCGACCACCCGCGCAAGCCTATCAAAATCCCTTTCGACAACCGCTCGGCGGCATTGTTCCAGGTGAGCCGGAATCTGCGCCAGGCGAGCGGCTTGAAGCGGGCTGGTCTCTGCCAGCTCATGCCCCTCGGTTGAACCGATGGATTTATGCTCCTGACTGAGGATTGCAATGCAGTCCACCAACGCCCAGTGGCGCGCCGGAGCGATGGAATGGGCGTAAGAATCCATATCGCTCTCGCCAGCCAGCCATTCGACAAAGCCCTCCGGAATTGAACGGCAGGCAGAACCCGAACCAAGCCGCGCCAGGCGTGAAAGCTGGCGTTCATCCAGATTCAGCCCGGCGGCGACGCTGGCAGCCAGGGTCAGCGAGGCAAAAGCCGACGCCGATGAGGCGATTCCCGCGCCCATCGGGAAATTATTGTCGCTGATCACCTCGGCGTACTCCTGGATGCCCGCCATCCTGCGGATGCGATCCAGGTGCTGAGAGACACGCTGGAACGCCCTCCCGCTTTCGGGTCGCCAGTTCAAAACCAGGATATCTCTATCCAATCCCGAGTTGAAGCAGACCTGAGTGCGGGTGAATAGCCCGCCCAGGTTCATCGAGATTGAGCCATTGGCAGGAAGGCGCAAGACGGGATAGCGGTTACCCCAGTACTTGATAAAGGCGATGTTGGGATGGGCGATGGCGCTGACGGTTTGCATGGGCTTAGTCTACCATATTCGCCTGGTCTCAGACTGGGGATTACTCTCGACGCATGTTCGAGAAAACCCGATTGGCGTCAAGGGATATCGCCTTGTTCTTGATGAATCCGCTTGATTTCGAGCGATTTTTAGCATATGCTATAGATATGAACCCGAAAATCGATTCGACCAAATTTGGCTCTATCACAATCGAGGGGACAAAATATGCTCACGATGTGCTGATTCGCCTGGATGGCAAAGTTAAAAAACGCAAGAAAAAACTCTCCAAGGCGATATTCGGCACATCTCATATCCTATCGCTCGATGAGGCAAAACATATTTACGAAGACGGCGCTGAACTGATTATTATCGGCTCCGGTCAGTCTGGCATGCTCAGGCTTTCGGAGGAAGCCGAACAATATTTCAGAGAAAAACAAATCAATGTCGTCATCTTGCCCACCCCAAAGGCGATACAGGAATGGAATAAAAGTAAGAAAGCCGCGATTGGCGTATTTCACGTCACATGTTGAATGAAATGGAAGAGAGGGCGATTCGATGGAAGTACAGATTGGCAGAGTAACCCATTATTACAGCCGCATCAGCGTGGCGGTCTTGAGACTCAGCGGCGACTTGAAAGTGGGAGATAAGATCGAGATTCTGGGGAAAACAACCGAATTCTCTCAGGTGGTCACCTCAATGGAGATCGAACATCGTAAAATACAATCGGCGACCGCCGGGATGGAGGTCGCCTTGAAAGTTGCGGATACGGTTCGTAAGGGAGATATCGTCTATAAGATTGTGGAAGACGAGTAGCCGCTTATCTCCTCACGCCGACTGAGCAAGTGGAATGTTCACGGTTCCACTTCCAGCAATTCCACATCAAAGATGAGAGTTGCGCCTGGGGGAATAACTCCACCTGCGCCTTCGTCGCCGTAGGCGAGATCGGGCGGGATGACCAGTTGGCGTTTACCGCCCACTTTCATCGTCGCAACGCCCTCATCCCAGCCAGGTATCACACTGCCTGCCCCCAGAACAAATGAAAATGGCTGACCCCGTTCAACGGAGCTATCGAACTGCGTCCCGTCTTCCAGCCAACCGGTGTAGTGGACAATGACCGTTTTTCCTGAGGTGGGCGTTTCCCCATCCCCAACCACAATATCATAATATTTCAATCCGCTTTCGGTGGTGGTGTAATCTTTCTCATCCACTTTGGTCATCACTACCGGCTCTCTCGCCTCCACCAGTTCGATTTCCATGATGAGCGTGGAGTTTGCCGGGATGTTCCCCATTGGTTGATCGCCAAACGCCAGGTCTGGGGGGATGATGAGCAAGCGCTTGCCGCCAACCTTCATATTGGTCACGCCCTCTTCCCAACCCGGGAAGACCGTATCTCCGCGCCCAATCACAAACGAAGCCGGGTCGCCGTATTTCGAGCTGAAGATATATTGGTCGCTATCTTCGCCTTTCACCCAAACCGTGTACTGGGTGGTGACGGTGTAATCCTTCTGAGCTTCTTTTCCAGTCCCTTGAACCAGATCCAGGTACTGCAAGCCGCTCTCGGTTGTGGTCAATTCCTTACCCGCATAGCTGACGGGTTGGGGCGGTTTATCCACGCTGAGCAACTCTATTTCCATGATAAGTTGCGTGTTTGGCGGCACCATGCCATAACCGGCTTCGCCGAAAGCCAGCTCAGGGGGTAGAACCAATCTGGCTTTACCGCCAGCTTTCATCATGCTCAAACCCTCTTCCCAGCCGGGCAAAATTTCTTCCATCCCGTAAACCAGTGTCACCGGTCTGCCGCTCGCCTTACTGTTGGTGATCTCCGTCCCATCCGGCAAAGAGCCGATGAAGTTCATGGTCAGGATATCCCCCTTCTCGGGTGAGCGTCCATTGCCGGGGGTGAGTTCGAGGTACTGCAGACCGCTCTCGGTGGTCACCGCCCCCTCCAGATTGACCGGGGGGTAAGTGGGCTGCGGAGTCGCCGAGGTATCACCTGGCGGAATCGTTATCGGTGTGGCGGTAGACGAAACCGCGGCTGCAGCGGTGGGGGTGGTTGTCGGTGACTCGTTGGCAGGGGAGCAAGCCGCCAGCAAGAATAGAAGAAGGGTTGTGAACACCAACCCAATCATTTTTTGGTTTATTTTCACAAGATACTCCTGTCATGGGTAGTTAAGGGTGCGATTGGAACAAGCCACGCCCTTGTAAAGTTAGCAGGATTGTAACACGAGAAGGTGAGAATCACATGAGTAGCTGGCTCTCCTGCCTTAAACACGCTGGAGCCTGGCTCATGATTGACGCCGTTCGCCCGCTCAATTTATATGGTAAAATTCATCAATATTATCCGACTTATCTTTGCAACATATAAAATACAGGTAAAGATTATGAATAACCCACGAACCGTCATCAATATCATCAAGCCCAAATTGGTAATCGAAGGTGCCGGAGTGCTCCTACGTCGGTCCATCGCGCCCAGCCGAGCCAACCTTTTTGATCCCTTCCTGCTGTTTGACCATTTTGCATTCAACGACCCGATTGAAGGTCCGTTGCGCGGTTTCCCCATGCATCCCCATCGAGGCATAGAGACTGTGACGTATATGCAAGAGGGTTCGGTTAATCATCGAGATAGCCTGGGCAATTCCGGCTTGAT
>JBBIPD010000016.1:0-18010 GCA_037443025.1 Chloroflexota bacterium | reverse complement strand
TTGACTGCAGCGATATTCAATTCGGCGACGCGATGCTCCAGCTTGTGCAGGCTCAGGCGAAAACGGCTGCCGCCAAAGGTGTTGGTGAGCAAAATGCGTGATCCCGCCTCCAGATAGGCTTTATGCACCGCAGCCACTCGTTCCGGTTGCTCGATATTCCACAATTCCGGCGCGCCGCCATGCCCCAAACCCGAGGCGAACAACATGGTGCCCATCGCCCCATCGGCAAGAAGGTAGCCATTCTCTAATATGAGGGACTGGATATCGTTCATGTCAATCCCCTGCCAGCTCCCCGCGCTTGATTGCAATCAGCTTTTTAGCCGTTTCAACGGCTATCGCGGCATCTCGGCAATAAGAGTCGGCGCCGATCTCCTCTGCAAAGGCATCATTGAGGGGAGCGCCCCCCACCAGGACAATCACTTTATCCCGCAGGTTCTGCTCTTTCAGGGTATTGATGACCACGCCCATATACGGCATGGTGGTGGTCAGCAGCGCGCTCATCCCCAGGATGTCGGGCTTATGTTCCTGGATGGCTTTGATAAAGGTATCGGCATCCACATTGATGCCCAGGTTGATGACGTTAAATCCGCCGCCTTCCATCATCATGGCGACCAGATTTTTACCGATGTCGTGGATATCCCCCTTCACCGTGCCAATCACCATCGTGCCGATTTGAGGCGCGCCGGTCTCCGCCAGCAAGGGGCGCAGGATTTCCATGCCGGCTTTCATGGCTTTAGCCGCCATCAACACTTCTGGGACAAAGAGGATGCCATCCCGGAAATCCACCCCGACGACATCCATCCCTGCCACCAACCCTTTGGTGAGCACCTCATAAGGAGATAACCCTCTTTTGAGCAGCTCCTTTACAGACGCGACCACCTCATCTGCCAGTCCATCATACAGATCATCCTGAATCAATTCAAAGATTTCTGAGGTTTCAAGTTGGGTGATATCAATTTCTTCGCTCATTTTTTGCTCCATATGTTTAATATTCGCTGATTATACATGCTCCTCACCGGGAGCTGTTGCGTGTTCTTAAGACCTCATTCGATTGCGCACCCGGTTGTGTCCTCGGCTCGCCTGGTTTTGGAGAACTGGCTGGGGGATGATCGCCGCCAGGTGCGGAAAGGGGTCTCTGGCATGCGGGATATTCAACGCCGCCACAAACTCATCCTGAAACGAGGACTCTAGGGGCGTAGATATATGCTGAACCCAACGCGCCAGTTCAACAGCTTTCAGACGCAGATCTCGGTTCAACAAAGCAAAGCGCGCCCCATCTCCCGCGGCGTTGCCAACTGCGACGACTCGCTCCAAATCGCAATCGGGAATCAGACCCAAGACCATCGCGTGGAGGGGGCTGATATAACTCCCAAAAGCGCCTGCCAATATTACCTTATCAACCCGCTCGACCTTGCGGTGCGCCATGAGCAACTTTGTCCCCGCATATAAAGCCGCCTTTGCCAGTTGAATGGCGCGCACATCATTCTGATTCACCACAATCGGCGCGCCAGTAGCCGTCAGGTCAGAATCGACCAGCACATACTCGCCCGTCCGCCCATGGTAACGAACCCGCCAGGTCTTATCTGCCGCCGCTTCCTCGAATAACCCGCTGGCGTTTATCACACCTGCCAGGTACATCTCAGCAATCGCTTCGATGATGCCGCTGCCGCAAATGCCTGTGGCGCGCACATCGGCGGGTAAATCCTTCGCCATCCCTGGCTCGATCCAATCCTCATAGCCAATGATGCGGATTTTCGGCTCGAGGGTGAGGGGGTCAATCCTGACTCGCTCAACCGCCCCGGGGGCGGCTCGTTGCCCATGGGTGATCTGAGCGCCTTCAAACGCTGGTCCGGTTGGGCTGGACGCCACCAAAACCTGCTGCCGGTTGCCCAGAACAATCTCAGCATTTGTGCCCACATCAACAATCAGGGTCATCTCATCTTGCTCATGAGGCGCCTCGGCAATTTGCACTGCAACATTATCCGCGCCGACATGTCCGGCAATGAGGGGGAGTATATGCAGGCGGGCGGAGGGGTGCAGGGATATGCCAATCTCCCGGGCTTTGAGATCCAGGGCTGAGTCAAGCGCAAGCGCGAACGGCGCGCCGCCCAGTTCTTTGGGGTTGATCCCCAGCAGAATATGGTGCATCACCGGATTTGCCACGATGACCACATCTACGATGTCCTCCAGGGCAAGACCCGCCGTTTTGGCTGCTCTCTCCGCCAAATCGTTGATTACCTGAATCACAGCCCGATTGAGGCGCGCCAGCCCCTGCGCTTCGCTGGTGGCGTAACTGACCCGGCTCATTAAATCTTCGCCGTAGCGCACCTGGGTGTTCATCGAGGCTTCCGTGGCTAACACCGCCCCGGTGCGCAGGTCGCACAAGTGGGCAACCACGGTTGTGGAACCAACATCAATCGCCAGTCCATAGGCGCCTTCTCGATAGCCCGGCTGTACCCTTAAAATCTCGCTCTCCTGCCAGAGGGTGACCGTAACCGCAAAGTCCCCTTCTCGCAAGGCAGTCTGCAAGGTGGGCAAAGCTTTGATGTCAATCGTGGGCTGGGATATCCCCCACTGCTCCCTCAACGCATCCGCCAGTCGCTCCCAATCGCCGCGTGTATCCCCCAACTCAGGAGGCGTCACCACCACATACACCTGACGGATAGCGGGATTGATCTCCATTATCCGGTCTGAGGCGGCTTTGGCGATGATTTGTTTCCGCGCCTGGCTTTCCTCTGGCACGGTGATGAGCAAATCGCCCAATACCTCTGCCGCGCAAGCCAGGCGTCGCCCCTCCAGGCGTTGATTTTGATTGAACTCCAACTCGCGAGTCGTCAGGGGGCTGAGGTGGCTGGCTGCTGAGGTGATGCCATGTTTGGGGAAATATCCATCTTCCACAATCACCTGGCATTTGAGACAGGTCTGCCGCCCGCCGCAAATCGATTCCAGTTCCACCCCCAACTCCTGCGCCGCTTTGAGCAGATTGGTGCCGCGCTTCACCCTGCCCCTCCTGCCGGAAGGCATCAAGGCGATCTGGCAATAATCGTCGCCTGGGTTCGGGCTATCGCTCATGTCACCAACCAATCCAGAAACCTGATATCAACAATCTGCTAACGGCTCAACGGAGGTGGCGCTGCCGACGACGACGCACTCCAGAAAGGTCCTCGCCCGCTTCTTCGGTCACTCGTTTCCAACCCTCAGGTGGGACCGCATCTCCTGCAACCAGTCCAGGGAATGCGGCGCGGACGCGAGCATCCACCTCGGCTGAGAACACCGCCGGATTGTCGCGGGTGAGAATCTCTTTCGCCTTCTGCAAGGCGCGGGCATGGGCGTCCAACCCGCCGCGTTCCAACCACTGCGCCCGAGGATCACGGTCGGCAACCTCGGTCAGCAACATGGCGGTGCGCATGCGCTCCAGGGTGTGTTCAGTCCCGGCAAACATACCGCCAGGACCGATTTCCGCAATCTGATCCAGGGCAAAGTTTTCCTCGCTGAATTCAAATCCCCGACGAATGCGCTTCAACATCAGGGCGATTTCGTTATCAATCACCGCCTTGGCAAAATCAAAAGCCATCAATGCATCCAGAAGACCAGCCATGTTGAAGACATCCACCCCGCCGAGGTAACCCGCCACCACCGACATCCCGGTTTCAAAGCCCGATTGGGCATCGTTGACCTTTGCGTTCGTCAGCCCGATATAGCCGCCTGAGGGGATGTTATAAAAGCGCGCCATCTGAGCGCAGCCCATGTGCAGGATGCCGGTTTCGATTGCCCCAGGAGAGTAAGCCCCAGAGCGCATATCCGCCACGGTGGGAAGCGTGCTGTAGAGCACTTCCTTGCCCGGGCAAATCATCTCGGTGAGCACACCTGCCGCCAGAAACTCTGCGTTGCACTGCGCCAGCGTACCCAACAAAGTCAGAGGGGAGGTTAAGCCCGCGTTGGGGACAATCGAGAAATAGCTGGGTAGATTTTTCTCGCTGAAGATGATTAAATCCTGGGTGGAGTCAAAATCCATGGTCAAGGGAGACACAACCGGGCAGTAATGATGGGTGACAAATGGGTGTTCGCGGAAGGCTTCCTCGCTCCCAGCGATGAGCGCAATGAGCTTCAACACATCTTCTACTTCGTATGGAGGGGTGTTAGCCCGCACCGGTTTTACTGTGTTTTTAATTGAGGGGTAATAGCGCGAAAGGCTAAACTGCCCGGGCGGGGCATCATCCGCCAGGGTGGAAATCGAAAAGACATCGTAACCGGGCAGCTCATTCACCAGATGGGCAATACGCGCCAGGTCGTCCGAGCGAGCTCTTCTTTCATATCCGGTGACCGGGTCAATGATGTTCGGCGCTGAGCTACCGGTCAGAATCAACGGGCTGTCATCAGGCACAGTCCGATCAAATTTCGGATCCCGGGCGCAAAAGGTAAATTTCGGTGGAAAAAGCTTGCGATATTCCTCAACAACCTGCCTGGGGAGACGAACGATCTGGGTGGCTTCATCAACTTTGGCTCCATGTTGGGCAAATATCTCGCGCGCCCGCTGATTGCGCACCAGCATGCCAACTTGCTCCAGAATTTCAAGCGAAGCTTCATGTACGCGCTCTACCTGTTCCTGGGATAACAATGTGGCAAACGTATGAATCATGGGTGACCTCCTGAAAATGTGGATTAGAAATCGAAAGGCGCCGTTTCAGCGACAAAGCGGAAACGATCCCCCCGGTAACGGTCTTTGCCATACTCAATCGGGCGATTATTCGTATCGAACGAAACCCGCTTCTCCAACATCAAAGGCGCGCCAACCCACACCCCTAATAGCTCCGCCTCAAAAGCCGTCGCCACCACCGGCTCGAAACTTTGCCTGGCGCGCGCAATTTTTACTCCAAACTCGGTCTCCATCACTTCGTAAATGGAACGCTTCTCCAGGTCGTAACTCCCCAAGCCTGGAAACAGTTGCACCGGGATGGTATAACCTTCGAGCATCACCGGTTCTTTATTGATGGTGCGCAAGCGCAAGATTTTATACACCGGAGAAGATGGGGGTATTCCCAAATCGCGCCCTATCCCCGCATCAACCGGGGTCTGCTCGAATGAAATCATCTTCGCCCCAGGCGTCAATCCCCGTTTCTGCATGCCGCGAGTAAAGCGAAACAGGACATCCATCGGGCGATCAATCTTGGGCTCACCGACAAATGTGCCCACCCCGTGTTTCCGCACAACCAGACCCTGATACTCAAGGACGCGCAAGGCTCGCCGCAGGGTCATGCGATTGATGCCGAGTTTCTCACTCAGCTCACGCTCAGGCGGCAGGCGATCTCCAGGCGCAAGTTCCCCTGTCTCAATTTGAGAAATCAGCTTCTCAGCTATCTGGATATAAAGAGGAATGGAAGTTTCGGGAATATCTGAATATGACAATCCCGAAGACCCCGGCTTTAAAACGTTATTCGCAACCTTAGTGGTATACATTTCTTATACCACACGATTCTAATCGAATTTCGATTTAATATCAATACCAATCTATCGGGTAAATTGTCGAAAAAAACTGATAAAAGCCAGGGTTACGCCCCGATAATGTTTTCCGGAATGGGGGTGGCAACCTGCAGCCCTGCTTTCACCAGTGCATCCAGACCATACTTGCGCATGGCATAGGTCACAGCCAGTTTATGAGCCGGTGTTACCTTGGCAGTCACACGCACCTGAACCGCCCAGGGGGAGAAGTTCGTCCAACCCTGCACCTCGGGTTTTTCGAGAAAATACTGCTCAACTTCCGGGTCCTGGCTTGCTTTTTGCATGGCGCTTTCTAAGACTTCGACCACCTTCCCAATATCGGCGTTATAGGGCACATTGAATTCCACCACCGCTCGCATCCAATCATAGCCAGGGCGGGTGAGGATGCGGATTTCGCCGTTAGGCACAATAATCAACTTGCCTTCCAGGTCGCGCAGATATGTCGAGCGGAGAGTAATCCTCTCGACCGTTCCCACAAATTCATTGAACTGAACATTATCCCCAACGCGGAACTGATCTTCAACCAGAATCAAAACGCCGCTAATATAATCCTTGATGAGGGTTTGGGCGCCCAGAGAAATCGCCAGACTGACAACGCCTACCGACGCCAACAGGGGGGTGATATCTATCCCCATCACAAGCAGCGCCATCAAAACTGCAATAAACAGGATGACGATATCAATGACATAAATTCCGGTGGTCAAGAATGTCTTGATCCTAGCCCGCCTTTGTTCTTCGACCTCCGTTCGCGTGAGACGGACTTCTATACGCCGCATTAAAAGGCTGACAACCCTCGCAGCAACGAAGGCAAGAACAACGATTAAGACGATTTGCAGCAGAATAACCAGGATACTGTCATTCCTGGTTAGCAGCAATGCCAGCGCATCCATAGAACTATTAGCCTTTCAGTTACTAAATCGTTATCGGCGATTAAAGGCTGGTCAGCTTTTATCGGAAAACACCAGGTTCAGAATAAAGGAGACAATACTGATGATGATGGATCCGAACAAAGCCGGGAAAAACCCATCTACTATAAAACCGACATTCAACAACTCCTGAGATATCCACGAAGCAAGCCACAGCGTGAAGGCATTGATCACCAACAGGAACAATCCCATCGTCAAGATGATAAAAGCGCAAGAAAGGAATGTCAATATCGGCTTGATGGTGGCATTAACCAGACCGAGGACAATCGCCATCACCGCAACAACCAGCCAGGCGTTGCCCTCCACCCGAATGCCCGGGACAATCAAGACCGCGAATACCAGCGAAACGGCAATGATAAACCAACGGATAATCAGACGCATGAGACACCTCCGGGGGAGAAAACAGAAATTGAAGGATGATTTCTATACAATTCGCCGAAAGTAATTTTTATAAATCAGGTTGTTGCCCGCGGCGAATTGCTAAGGTGATTGGCTGTATAAATCATATTTCCATGGAAAGATTCTTTCAGCCATTCACATAGAGACCAACCGCGCTTCTACTCTGTGGAGTATTTTATCCCAAAAACCCTGGGAAATCCGGCGAGACTGCTGATACAATTTAATCATGACCGAATGGTGCCCAAAATGCCACGCCATGCTCCCATCGGGCTTGGAAAAATGCCCGGCTTGCGGCGCAAGGCTGGGCAAGAGAAAAATCAAAATACCCGGTAAAACCCTCGGCGATCAATTCTCGGGGCGAGACATTTTTTGGTTCAGCGTATATATTATCGGCATCGCCCTGATTCCTCTGCTCGCTGCCGTGGGGTTGGGAATCCTATGTATGCTGCTCAACCGATAAACCATTCAATCATTCCGGGGAGGGTCTCCAATGGATTATGAACTAAACGAAGAGCAACGCATGTGGCAGAGCATCGTTCACGATTTTGTGGCGCGTGAGGTCAAACCCAAAGCCCACGAGGTAGATGAAAACGGCGAGTTTAACTGGTCAGCGGTGCGTAAAATGGGACCCCTGGGATTGCTGGGGCTGAACGTGCCGCCCGAATTCGGCGGCGCAGGGGTGGATGCTGTCAGTGCTGCGATTGCAATCGAAGAGCTGGGATGGGGCTGTGGCGGTACAGCCCTTTCTATCGCCGCCCATAATGGTCTGGGCTGCGCCTCGGTGGCAATGTTTGGCTCCCAAGAATTAAAACAACGCTTCCTCCCGCCGGTGACCACCGGACAAGGCAAGTTGGCAGCGCTGGCATTGACCGAACCAGGCGCAGGCTCGGATATTAAGGGGGGAGTGACCACCCGCGCGGTATTTGAGGGAGGTCAATGGGTGATCAACGGCGCTAAAATGTGGTGCACCAACGCCAGCGTGGCGGATTTTATCGTCACCCTGGTGCGCACCGACCCAAAGGGAGGGTCTCACTCGTTGAGTTTGATCCTGGTGCCGACAAACGTTGAGGGGTTACATATTGACCCGCCCGAGAAGAAAATGGGCGTCCGGGGTTCCCCGACCAACGCGGTGAGCTATCAGAATGTCCGAGTCCCGGCTGAGCACCTCCTGGGTGATGTCGGCGACGGCTTGCAGCAAGCCTTGAGCATTCTGGATGGCGGGCGAATCAGCATTGGCGCTCTTGCGGTGGGTCTGGCGCAAGCCGCAATGGAGGAGGCGCTCAGGTACGCCCAGGAACGACAGGCTTTCGGTAAACCCATCGCGATGCATCAGGCGATCCAGTGGATGCTGGCGGATGCCGCCACCGAGATTCACGCCGCTCGCCTGATGGTGTATTACGCCGCCTGGCTGAAAAGCGAAGGGCGGTCTTATACCAAAGAAGCCGCCATGGCTAAATTATTTGCCACCGAAATGGCGGAACGGGTGACGCGTAACGCGATTCAGATTCATGGCGGCTACGGCTACAGCCGCGAATACCCGGTGGAGAGGCTCTACCGCGATGCGCGATTGATGACGATTGGGGAAGGCACAAGCGAAGTCCAGAGGATGGTGATCGCCCGTCATCTACTCCAATCCGCCTGAGTTTTGTCTATTGCAGACCGCAATCAGGGTTCGGCAGCGGTAGCCGTGGATTGGTTGAGGACCTGCCACTCGGTGGGCGGCCAATAAACCACTTCCGCTTTTCCAATCACATTCTTCAGGGGAACCATCCCCCAACTGTGCGAGTCCGAAGAGCTGTTGCGATTGTCCCCCAGCACAAAAAGGGAGTCTTCAGGGACTACCCAACTGCCCTCGTATGTGGGGGCAGCGCTGATATATGGCTCATTCAAGAGCACATTATTAACGTACACCTTCCCCCCTTCGATGCGAACCGTCTCTCCCGGCAAGCCAATCACGCGTTTGATATAAGGCTCGCGATTGGGGTCAGGGGGATAGTGGAAGATAATCACATCCCCCCGCCCAGGTTCTCCCAATTTGTAAGCCAGTTTATTGACGATGATAAAATCGCCGGCATACAAGGTGGGCTGCATGCTGATCGATTCAACCCGGATGCGCGCCGAGACGGCGTTGATAGCGATGAACAGGATTAACGAGAGAGCCAGGGTTTCAAGCACATCCAAAACAAAACGACGTATGCTCTTGCGGTTTTCTCCAGGCTCGGGCAATTCACTGCCAGGTAAATATTCGCTGCGAAATGATTCCATGATAACTCAATACCTCTGAGACCCAATTATAACCATGCTCCCAAACGACACAGACAATTTTGGGGATGATCTAACAAACTTCTAATTTGCGCCGGCGGTATGACCCGCCTCAGCGCCCGGATCGCCCCTGAGCAGGTCAACGGCGTGTTGCAATACAGGTAGAATGACCCCCAAATTCTCCATCGCCCCCTTCGGACTTCCGGGTAAATTCACGATCAACGTTTTACCCCGAATACCCGCTGTCGCTCGCGAAAGCATAGCATGTGGGGTGAACTTCAAGCTGTAAGAGCGCATGGCTTCTGCCAATCCTGGCGCGGACCGATGGATCACCGCCTGGGTGGCTTCAGGGGTGACATCACGTTGGCTCAAGCCGGTGCCGCCAGTAGTGAGAATCACGTCAACCTCGCCGCCATCTGCCCAGGAGATTAACTTTTCCTGCAGCAAAGGCAACTCATCCGGCAGCACATCCCGATAGACCACCTCCCAGCCGTGAGAGCGAATCGCCTCTTCCAAAGCTGGTCCTGAGGCGTCGGCGCGTTCACCCCGCCAGGAACGATCTGATACCGTCAAAATCGCAAAACGCAGACTCATTGAAATCAGTCCAAATCTTTCCCATAGATATACAAATCCATGCGGGTCCAGCCCCGCTTTTCGTAGAACCGAATCGCCTCCTGATTATCCTTGGTGACCAGGAGATACGAGCGATGGCAACCCTTTTCTCTGAAGCGTTGTTCAACTTCTCTCATTAAGATATCCCCAATGCCTTTCTGACGAAATTCCTGGCGGACAGCCAGATGGTAGATCAAGCCGCGGCGCCCATCAAACCCGCCAAGCACGGTGCCTACAATTTCACCCTCAATCTCAGCCACTAAAAACAGGTCAGGGTCTCTGGCGATTTTCTTTTTAATTTCTTCCGGTGCATCAGAGCGTCCGATATGTATCCCCGGTCCTGCCTGTTCCCACAATTCAAGCACCGTTTCGTAATCATCAGCAAAGTTGAACGAGCGAATGGAAACCGCAAAGTTATTCATCGTCCTGTCCCACGAGTCGCTTCCAGGCGCCGTGGATGCCATCCTCCGTCACGCCGAAGTAATAGCGATTACCTTCTGGGGTGCGCTGCACCAGGTCGTAGCGCACGCTTTTCCCCTGCTTGTGCTGCCCGAGTAATCCCAAATCCCCCTGCCACTGCACACCCGCCTGGGATAAATCATCCGGGAGATTGGCATAACTGCTGATGGCATAATGCCACAGACGGCGGGCTGACTGGCGGGTGACGTTCTTAACCACGTTACCATTGCGCAAATCGCGCACAGTATAGTAATGCACGCCGTTGCGTTCGTCAACCGAGACCACTTCAACCCCGGTTTTGGGCGGCGTCTCTGATTGCGCTGCCGGAGCGAGGGGTTGAACCACTGGTTGATCTTGCTCAGGCACCGGAACGACTACAGGCTCTATCTCCAGTGGAGACTGAGACAAGCCGCGGCGGACTAAATCCACGATTTCGTCCCGTACTGCCAGGTCGGTCTCGGCTTCTGAACGAACGTAAATCTTATTTTCGTCCACCGCATACGGGGGGTCGCTGCCCCTGGGCACCAAAATACGGATGATCTTCTTCCCGCCGGTTTCGTGAATATCCAGGGTGCAATGCAAGGGCGGGTTGATCCGGCTGCTGATGTCTTTCTCCAATTGGGCAATCGCCTGCTCTGCATCAGGAACGCCGACGACGGGCTTGCGCGGATCGGCGCCGAGACCAATATACAGGGTGCCGCCGTTGGCGTTGGCAAAGGCACACACATCGGCAATAATCGCATACCGCTTTCCGCCTCGCACAGACATACTTTCGTGAAAATCCTGGATGATATTCACGCCCTCTTCTTGCGCAGCCCGGATGAAATCATAGGCAGGCTCTTCTTTGTGGCGATGGGGTCGGGTGCGGGCGAAGTCATTGCTCTGAAATAGCTCTAGGAGAGCCTCAAAACTCACCTCTGGCAGGAGCACATCTGTCGCTCGATCCCCGACCCCCAGATTTTTCTTGCGCACGGGGTCAGTTGTCAGGCGGTGCGTGTCTGAACCCTGGATGCAGTGCATGCGCAGCGGATACTCGGGTTTGGTGCCGTTAAAAAACGCAGCAGTGGTGTGTTTTCCGCTTTGCTCCAAATCGGTAACTTCCAAGGCATGTAAATTGGGATCCTGAGTATAGGCAATTTTGGTCTGCCCGCCAAGCGGGAAGCCGCGCATGGCAACCCCGTTGCTGGAATTGGCGTGCGCGGCGATAACCAAACCTCCCGCATTGGCGATGTAACGGTAAGCGGTGAGCACATCGCTCGTCGCTCCCACCGTTCCCGATCCCTCGTCCAATTGGTCGGAAGGTATGTTCAAATCTATCAGCAGGTGCTCGATATCCCTCACCGGCTTTTCTGGTGGGAATATTCCCAGGATATGAAAGCCGAATGTCGCGGTGAACTCTACTCCCGGAAGCACCAGGATTTTGCCTAACAGGCGTCGGTATTCAGCCAGCCGAGATTTTTCTTCAGGAAGCAAGCGATTGAGCTTTTCCAGGAATTCAAGCTGCCGAATCTCTTCCTGCATTTTGCGGTATCCGGCAATCGAGTTATGATCGGTAAAGGATATGATGTCGAGATTTCTCGCCTCGGCGCGCTGCAAAATCGCCAGGTAATCAATTTCCGGCTGCTGGTAATCAGCAGAAGCCGGGGTATGGATATGAATATCCATGGTGTACCACTGCATGGTGGCGCGGTTTCTCTTTTTAGCCACAAGTTAAGTTCCTAATATCGTTTCTATTTTCTTGATCAAATCATCAGGCATGTAAGGTTTGAGGATGAAGCCATCTGCCCCCGCCGCGAGCGATTCGCGGCTTAATTCACGTCCTGAGGATAACAATACCCGAATCGAGCACAACCCCGGATCAGAGCGCACCCGGCGCAACAACTCAAACCCATCAAGCCGGTTTAGATAGACATCGAGCAACAAGAGATCCGGCTTTAACTCGCCAATCGTCTTCAAAACCCGGTCAATGCTTTCAAGGTAATTGAGGTAGAAGACCTTATATCCCTCGAACTCCAACAGGGTTCGGAGCAATGAGCGCATTGTTTCATCGTCTTCTGCAATTAATACACTCGGCATATCACTTCACGGGTTCTGCTAAGGCTGGCGCATTGACGGTTTTACTCTTGCGCTTCGGTTTGGGAGGCTTTTCAAGCGCAGCTTCCAAAACGTCGTCCACGGTCTCTGCAAAGACAAAGTTGATGTCTTTCTTAACCTCTGGCGGCAAATCCTCTAAATCAGCTTCATTGCGCGCCGGCAGGATGACCGTCTTGAGCCCACTCCGATGGGCAGCCAGCACCTTTTCTTTAATTCCCCCAACCGGAAGCACCTGCCCGCGCAGCGTAATTTCACCGGTCATACCGACATCAGCGCGCACAGGAATTCCGCTTGCCATGGAGACCAGAGCGGTCGCCATGGTCACCCCTGCCGATGGTCCATCCTTCGGCTGCGAACCAGCAGGGACGTGAAGATGGATATCGGATTTCTCGAAAAACTGGGGGTCGAGGTTCAACTGTTTTGCCCGCGAGCGGACATAAGACAGGGCTGCCCTGGCGGATTCCTCCATAACCGTGCCCAGCGAGCCGGTCACCTGGAATCCTTTATTGCCTGGCATGGCGGTGGCTTCAACGAAGAGAATATCCCCGCCAACCGGCGTCCATGCCAATCCCGTCGCCACACCTGGGATTGAGGTGCGTTGGGCGATTTCTTCAGTGCCGAAATAGAGCGGTCTTTCCAGATACTCGCGCACTTTTTCCGGTGTTATTTCTACCTGCTCGCTCTTCCCTTCGGCGATATGGGTGACCACCTTGCGGCAAATCGAACCAATTTGGCGCTCCAGGTTGCGCACCCCCGCCTCCCGCGTATAGGAGCGGATGATTTTCTCCAAAGCCGGGCTGGTGAAGGAGATTTCGGAGGGGCGTAAGCCATTCTCCCGAATCTGGCGCGGGATGAGATATTGCTCTGCGATTGCGATTTTTTCCAGGTCTGTATAACCCGAAAGCTGGATGATTTCCATCCGGTCTCGCAGCGGTCCGGGGATGGTTTCGAGGGAGTTTGCTGTGGTAATAAACATCACCTGGGATAAATCGAAAGCCACTTCCAGGTAATGGTCGCGGAATTCGGCGTTTTGCTCTGGGTCGAGCACTTCCAGCAAAGCAGAGGCTGGGTCGCCATGAAAATCAAAGACCAGTTTATCCACCTCGTCGAGCATAAAGACAGGGTTGCGCGATTCGACGCGCCGAAGCGCCTGGAGAATCCGCCCCGGCATGGCGCCGATATAAGTGCGACGGTGCCCGCGAATCTCGGCTTCATCCCGCATCCCACCCAGGGAAATTCGCACAAATTTTCGCCCCATTGCGCGAGCAATAGAACGCCCCAAAGATGTCTTGCCTACTCCCGGTGGACCAACAAAGCACAGAATTGCGCCTTCGCGAATGCGCCGGATTTCGTCTGCTGGCGTTTCTACCATTTCAGCCGCGCGCTCCTGGCGGAGTTTCCGCACTGCCAGGTATTCCAGGATGCGCTCTTTGATATCTTCGAGACCATAGTGGTCCTGATTCAAGACCTCACGGGCGTGTGATATATCCAGATTGTCCGGGGTGAGCGATGACCAGGGGAGCGAGACCAACCAGTCGAGATAGGTGCGAATCACCCCATACTCAGCCGCAGCCGTAGGCAGGCGCGAGAGCCGGTCCAGTTCACGTCGGGCTTGCTTTTCGGCTTCCTCGGTCATCCCGGCGGCTTCGATTTTCTTCCGAAATTCCTCTATTTCGGCAGCCTGCTCATCCCCTTCGCCCAGTTCCTTTTGAATCGCCTTAAGTTGCTCGCGCAGGAAATACTCTCGCTGGACCTTTTCAATTTCGGAGCGGGCTTCATTTTGGATTTTTTGTCCAATTTCGAGGACTTCAACCTCCCGCACCAGGATGCCAGCCAGGCGGTGGAGTTTTTCAGACACCGAATCGATCTCCAACAATTCCTGTGCGTCTTTCAGCTCCATGCGCTGGAAATTGGCGACAGTATAGGCTGTTTGAAGGGGATCTACCAGCTCCAGGATAGAGGCAACCAGCTCACGAGGAATTGAAGGAACCAGATCGGCGATACGCCCAAATTGCTCCCGGGCATTACGCGCCAACGCCTCAATCTCTGGACCCTCCTCCACCGTTTCGGGGATAACCGTGATCCTGCCCTTCAAATAAGGCTCCAGTTGAACATATTCTTCGATTCTGCAGCGCACCAACCCCTGCACTACCAGACGGATGGTGCCATCTGGCGCCCTGAAAAGGCGGTGGATCATCGCAACCGTGCCAATCGAAAACAAATCCTTTGGACCGGGCTGCTCCAAATCGGGGTCGCGCGAGGCGACCAGGGCGATCAGGCGATCATCGCTGGCAACGACATCATCCACCAGGCGAATCGAGCGCGGCTGTCCGATTGTCAGAGGGACTGCAGTTTGAGGATAAACAACAACGCCCCTCAACGGCAATACGGGCAGTTCGCGAGGAATCTGTCCAACAGCCCCCCCTTCATCCGAAGCTGCGCCGGTTGCATCCTTATTTTCGGACTCTTTTTGTTCCACAATCTGGGGCACGATGGATTTGAAAATAATCTCTTCAAGAGAGATTTCGTCTTGATTCAAAAAATCAAACATGTCGTATACGATATTTGTATTCCATCGAGATGCTGGCATATCGGATTATCACACTCACTCAAAATATCAGATCAATCCGTAATAAATATTTTCTGCGGACGGGCTTTGGGTAAGATAATACGCAAAAAACCGTTGCTATAAAACGCCTCGGCGTCTTTTGCCAGAACAGGGTGGGGTAATTCAACTTCGGTGGCAAACTCACCAAATGGAATTTCCATCTGATGATAAGCCCGGCGTTCGGGAGGCTCAGCGCGCATACCCCGAATCAATAAATATTGCCCATCCAGAATGATTGAGAAATCCGACTCGTTCATCCCGGCTATCTCAACTCTCACCAGGATGGCATCCTCCGTCTCATAGACATCAGTCGGTGGACGCCAGATGTGAGAACGAATCGTCAATCTCATATGCACCGATTCCTGGTTTGAGTTGCGAAACTCATTTTGCAGGGAGGGCGTCAGTTTTGAAGGGTCTGACTGGAGCAGTATTTCAACCATTACCGATCTCTCCTGAGACATGCGCCCAGAGAGGCTCTGGGAAAAATTATTCAAGGAACTCCCTTATAGAAGACATACCGACTAAGCCAGGGCGGCGCGGGCAGCCGCCAGAACTTCTTCGTATCTTGGTTCCGCTCCGATGGTAGGCATATAATCCGCATAGACGATCTTATCGTTGCGATCCACCACGAAGATCGCCCGTCTTAAGATGCGATGTTCTTTGAGCAAAACGCCATACTTCTCCCCAAACTCACCCGAAAGGTGATCCGAGAGGGTCAATACCCGATCCACACCCGCGCTCCCACACCAGCTTTTCAGAGTGAAGGGTAAATCCATGCTTAACATGATAATAACAACATCATCACCCAATCCGCTTGCTTCTTGATTGAAGCGCCTGGTTTCGCGATCGCATACAGAAGTGGATAATGAAGGCAAAGAACCAATAATCCGCACCTTGCCTCGGGTGGATTCCAACGCTTTGACCGGCAGCCAATCTCCGCCCACGGCGGTGAACTCCGGCGCCTGGTCTCCAGGCTTCAGGTCTGACCCAACGACGGTTACATCTTCGTCGTGAAATTTAATGACCCCTTTTCGATAGATGCTCATCATTACCTCCTAAAAAACATATAAGCAAATTCGATTATTTCGCAATCGTTGATCATCCTCTCCAGACCCAAATCGGCTCCGGAGGTATTCGATATCTCTATTATATCCGAAGATAACTCGTGCCATTAATCTCAGGTGGACTTAATGCGTCTTTTCACCCTTGATACATTCTCCCCCTGGCAGATTGGTCCAAAAACAGCTCAGACAAACGAACAATGATTTGATTAACGCAAAGGGAACAGGTCGCCGATATCCATCCCTCGCTCAAAATTTAATCACCCTGAATCCAGTGTTTTGTTTCAACCCCTGCTGAACCCCACCTCGATCAATCGTCCAGGCACATAAGCGATCCAGAGACAAACCAGGGGGACAAGGGGCATCACGTAACGCTGCCAGGGAATCGGAATCAGCCAGAAAATCCCGGCAGCGAGGAATAGCGTCGCCAACAAGTTCAGGATGATAACCCGGCTCTTATCGCAGGGAACCCGCTTTAAGTCTAAACTCGCCAGGATCATGCCAGACAGGGTGAGCAAAAACATCAGCCCACCCGGCGCCATCCCCCGCAACAAGTTATGCCCCGGCTGCGCAAGATAAGCTGCCTCAGCCGGATTGGTATCCGCTTGGTAATTGGATAATTCGGCGAACGCAGGGGGCGTCAGATACAGGTTAGCGATCAACGCCGCCAGACGGGTCGACAATTCCTCTGGGGAGCGCGCGGGGTAGAACCTGTTGAAATCATCCAGCTGGTTCTGCATCAATTGCTGGCGTTGGTTCCAACCGGCAAGAGCAGCCTGAAGAGGGTGACCCCACAGAACTGGATTGAGCGCCAGTGTAACCAGAAAAAAAACAACCCCAAAGACCACCCAGCTCTCTGCAATGCGCTGTAATCTGAAAAGCCTGGACAAATCCTGCGCCTGCCAGGCAGACTGCGCCAGGGCGAATAAAGCCAGCGGCAGAAGCGCGGCAGCGGTCTGTTTGGCATTGACCGCCAACGCCAGCGCGATCCCTACAATCCAAGCCCGCCGAGGGAAACACACCAGACTGCACAACACAAGTAACACGCCGAAGGTAAGCCCAGCCTCCGCCATAGCCCGGCGGTTGTGCAATAAGACCAGGGCGTTCAATCCGAACAACACCAGAGCGATGATTCCGGTTATCTCCCCCTGGAGGCGTTTGCCAATCAGGTAAAGCAGCACCAAATCCAGGGGGATGAGCAGGGTGAGCAGAATGCGACCAGCATATAATAGCTGCCTATCCGGCAACGCTCCGGCAATCTGATTTTCAATCCAGGTTTTCGACCAATCCCAATCTGCCTGTAAAGGAGGCAGCCTGAAAATGCTTCGTGCAAATCCCAGCAGGTACCGCGTCAGGGGCATGTCCACCAGCCGATAACGGGTGCGCAGGTCAGTTTCTACTTGCGGCACCCATGCTAATGAAAAAGGGCGGGTGAGCCATGTTTCAAAATCGGCGCTCATAAAGAGATAAGTGCTCTCATCAGGATGGAAAGGCGTCTTTTCTACCCCCAGCAAGGCAAACACAGACAATACCCCAACCAACAATAGCGCGAACCAGTCCAACCTGCTCAAGAAACGCCCGGATATCATCGAATGAACGTTTCAAAAATCAGCATCATTCAGGTTATCATAGTTTTTCAGAATCATTATGTCAACCCAATATTACAGTTTTGTAATCCTGAGAAAGGTCGAACACGCTTAGAATAGCATAGCAATGGAGAGATGGGCGCGAACCCGTTTTGGCGGCTATTGGAAATCTCCTTACATCTGGCTTATCCTAGCTTTGATTCTGGCGGCAGGTTTGAAGACCTGGCTGATCACGGGCGGATGGGCGCCCTTCAATGCGGATGAAGCCGTTGTGGCACTCATGGCGCGCCATATCCTGAAGGGTGAGCTGCCTGTATTTTTCTATGGTCAGGCATATATGGGCAGCCTGGACGCTTTCCTGATTGCAGGGGGATTTTGGCTGTTTGGAGAACAGGTTTGGGTGATTCGTCTTGTCCAAAGTCTGTTGTACCTGGGTTTCCTGACAACAACATTCACGCTGGGCGGATTGGCGTTCAACGATCGGAGTGAAGGAGCGATAGCATG
>JBBIPD010000015.1:0-18476 GCA_037443025.1 Chloroflexota bacterium | reverse complement strand
AGACCGCTCTCTGGTCCGCAGCGGGAGATAGGGCTGGTCTTTCAAAAAGCAAACCTGATGCCCTGGCGGACAGTGCTGCAAAACATCACCCTGCCGCTTGAACTGCAAAATATGCCCGCGGAGATCATCAACAAACGCTCCCGGGAACTGGTGGAGCTGGTGGGTCTGCAGGGTTTTGAGGACACCCTGCCGCGGGACCTCTCGGGCGGGATGGCGCAACGGGTAGCAATCGCCCGGGCGCTGGTGCACGACCCCGAGATGCTGCTGCTGGACGAGCCATTTGGCGGATTGGATGCCCTGACCCGCGAGCGCATGGGGGAGGAGTTATTGCGCATCTGGCAGGCGCGGCGCAAGACGGTGGTGATGGTCACCCATTCCATCAATGAGGCGCTTTTCCTGGCAGACCGGGTGCTGGTGCTCAGCCCACGTCCCGGCAGCCTGCGCCTGGACCTGGAGGTAGACCTGCCGCGCCCGCGCCACGAGGCAATGCTCTACACCCCCAAGTTCGGCAACCTCGCCAGCCGGGTGCGCCGGGCTATCGGCTGAGACGCCCATTAACACATTCTTAGATCATCTGAATACGCCTTCCCCGCCGGTTATACGCGTGGTAAGATTTATCGCCGGAAAGACCATGGATTGAGGGAATTCAATGTTCCGCACGAGAGTTTTATTCATCTTGTTCATCGGTTGTGTATTAGGGTTGCCTCTCGTCAATGGGTTGGCGCAATCTCCGCAAACCCTGAGCGGGTTGCAAGTCGAATTGTGGCCCGAATACGACCGCCCCTCGGTGCTGGTGATTTATCGTATCATCCTGCCCGCAAATGTCAGCCTCCCGATGGATCTGACCTTCCGCATCCCGGCTGTGGCGGGCGAACCAAACGCCGTCGCCGCCAAACAGCCCGATGGCAGTTTATTCACCGTGGGATACGACCGCGTGGTCAAAGGGGAACTGGCAGAGATCACCCTGACCGCCACCATGCCAGAAATCCAGCTCGAATATTACGACCCGCGCCTGACGCGGGATGGCATCACACGCACCTTTGAATATCAATGGCTCGGCGATTACAACGTAGAATCGTTTCAGGTGAGGGTGCAACAGCCCAGAGATGCGAGCAACCTGACCACCGCGCCTGCCCTGCGCGCCGGGGGAGTCGAGAGCGATGGTCTGGTGTATTTCACTTCCAATATAGGTCAGCTATCGGCTGGACAGACCTTCAACATCACTGTCAAATATGATAAAGCCAGCGATGAGCTGACAATCGCCAGCATGCAGGTGCAGCCGAGCGAACCGGTCGCCAACACAGCCATGGGCTGGCGCAGCCAGATTGAGGCAGCCTTGCCCTGGGGGCTGCTTGCTCTAGGAATCGTTCTCCTGGCAGGCGGTGGTGTGTGGTACTGGCAATCGGGTAAACGCAAGGAGCAGAGTCAACCATCGCGAAAACGGCGGAGAGCTGCCTCTCCTCCGAGCGCCCCTTCAGAGCCCGGGTATGTGTACTGTCACTCCTGCGGCAAGCGGGCTGGTCCGCAAGACCGCTTTTGCCGGACGTGCGGCACCAGACTTCGTTCGGATTAGAGCAACAAACACAGTTCTCTAAAAAAATCCAGCCTCCCGGGTTTTCTCCCGGGAGGCTGATTGTTTCGCCTCATCTGCCAGGATTGAGGCAAGTATTCACTTTTTCAGGCTCAGCCCGCCGAACAGCGGGGCTTTTCCTGAACCATTAAGGGCGAGTCAAACCGGTGGTATCGCCGCCGACAGCCTGGATGCTATCATACAGGAATTGCATGACATACTTGGCGTTATGCGCGAAGTTGCCTGGGTCCTTCTGATAGTATTGGTAGTTGTAGGCAGCCTTCAGCAGGGTGGGAGTCCAGGCGTTGTAGCCCACTGCGCCATTTTCACCAGTATCTGGTGAGCCATCTTCATCCGCATCCACGAAGAAGTATGGATAGGCGGCAGAGTTATAGACAATGGGAGTGCCTTTATCCTTGGCGTAAGCCTGGATGCCAGCGTACAGGCGCTCGGCAAAGGTTGCAATCTCTGCTTTGACGCCTTCCTTGACATCGCCGTTGCCGTTCCAATCGGTTTGATCTATGCGGTAGGTATCCGGATCATTGGGATCGGATGCGCCGCTGTGGCAGGCTGTGCAAGCCTCGACCTTAATTTCCAAAGCGTGCACGTCGTGACAGCTCTGGCAGTCGAAGCCGAGATCGGTCACGTGCTTGTGAGCTCCGAGATACTCTTTACCGCTGAACTCATAAGCGCCCTGAGCCTGATTCCCGAACAGAGTAGCGCCCGCCGCGAAGTAGTGGATGTTGCTGAAGCGGATTGTTTCATCCGGTGTGTCGGCTGGCTTGTCGCCTAACGCCCGATTCACAGAGGGGGTGGATGAGCGCCCCTGGTGGCATTGCAGGCACAGATTGGCATCCTTGCCTTCGCCAAACGTAATGGTAGCGCCGCTGGGGAAGGTTACCTGATCCACCACATAACGGTTAGGCCAGTTAGCTTCGTCGTGGCAGGTGGTGCAGGCAAAGCCATTGGCGGGATGCGTGGCGATGTTGGCGCCGTTCTTGATGAAGGTCGGCAGACCATCCGCGCTGTGACACTTGGCGCAACTCCCAGGTACTTCGCCCTCAGCATCCCAGTGGCGGAAGGGTTCGGTGTTGCCAGCAAAGTGACCCGGGTCTTCGCGATGAGCTGTGGAAAGGTCCACAGGTGTGGCAAGCACGCTGTTCAGGTCTTCAATCGAGTCGTACATCAACTGAATGATGTACTTGGCGTTGTGGGCGAACTTACCCGGATCCTTGGCAGCCAACTGGTAGTTGTAGGCAGCCTTTTCCAGGCGCCCGGTCCAGGCGTTGTAGGCATTATCGGAGTTAGCCTCGTCTTCCCCAACCACGCCATCGCCATTGCCGTCGATGAAGAAGTACGGATAAGCCTCAGGGGTGTAAGCGATGGCGGTGCCGGCGACCTCGGTGGCATATTCCTGCATGGCTTGGAGCAACATTGCCTGTAAACCATCCACCTCAGCCGCGATGCCCTCGGTGGTGTCGCCATTACCGTTGTAGTCCGCCAACGAACCAGCCATACGCACGTTCTTGAGGTCCTCGACGCTGGTCACGCCTTCATGACACTGCTGGCAGGTCTCGATTCTGATTTCCAGGGTGTGCTGGTTGTGACAGCCGATGCAGGTATCAATGCCTTCCACGTGGCGGAACTTCTGGTCGTAGGTCTTTCCCTCGTACTGGTAACCGCCCATTGCCTGGGTGCCATAAAGTACTGCGCCAGCCGGGTAGTAGTGGATGTTGATGAAGCGCAGGTCGGCGTTGACGGTGTCCAGGTCCTCGGACAAGCCGAGCTCTTCCAACCTGGCGTCCACCTGTACCTTGGAGGCGCGACCCTGGTGGCATTCCATGCAGATAGCCTCGCCGCCCAGACCGGTGATCTCTACCCCGGAGGGGAAGACCACGCTGGTCTTGGTGGGGGTCACATCGTTATGGCAAGCCTGGCATTCGATCACCGTCCCAATCGGAGCCGGGTTGTCCACTGCGCCAGCGGCTGAGCCATCTGCGCCCAAGAAGTCCAGCATACCAGGAGTGCTGTGACACTTGGCGCAGTCCACCGGGACCTCCGCCGGATCGTCTTCGTTCCAGTGGTTGAAGGCTTCGGCTTCCTTGTCTGCATGAGCAGAGGCGACCCATTCAGCCTCATGGGGGACGTTCTTCACCACCGGTTCGGGGCAGGGCGGGGGTTCGGGCGGCGCAGGGCACTCCGGGCAGGGAGCCGCCGTCGGGCAGGCTGTCGCCTCGACAGTCGGCGCCGGCGCTGGACTGGAGCAGGCTGCCAGCGCCAGAGCAAGCAGCAGGAGCAAAATCCCAATCAACAGATATTTCAATTTCATTAGCAATCTCCTCTCAAATAGAGTTTTTAGTGCATGGGTTGGAGCTTAATAATCTACTATTTTTGCCTTCAGCCTCCTTTCTCTAAATCACGAAACAACTATTTAACGGTGGCACACCATCTATTTCTCTGGCGCGCCAGCCTCAATCCACTGAACGACAAGCTGAAGTTCCTGGGGCGAGAGCTGGCTGAAATGAGGTTGTGCGCCGCCCTGGATTTGGACCAACAGGCTGGCATTCGGCTCGCCGGGGACAATGGCTGGTCCGCCCTCGCCGCCCTGCAGGGCGGTCTGGTAAGTGGTCAGGTTCAGACCCTTGATGCCGGAGTCGCCATGGCAGCTCCCGCAGCGGGATTGCATCAGAGGACCGATCGTTGACTCGTAGGTGACTGGCATGCCCTCCGGCATTGGTGTAGGAGTGGGAGTGGGCGGAATCTGGGACATGATCACCTCGCGCAAGCCAGGAGCGTCAAAGCCGGCGTATTTCCAGGCGCTCCCATGACAGGCGCTGTTCGAGCAGAAGGAGGAGTTATCTGTGCCGCCGGGGTTGCCAGTGGTATGGCAGGTGGAGCAGCTGGCATCGAAAACCTGGTGATGGAGGCTGATCCAGTTGGCATTGCGGTGCGATTCGGGCTCGGGTCCACGGCTGATCTCAATTTCAGCGATGAAATCATCGGGTCCGGCTACCACCGGAATAGAGTGGCACAGGTTGCACTCCAGACGGATCGCCTCGCCCCTTGCGTTCAGGTGCTTGCCATCGTGGCAGCGGAAGCATCCGGGCGAGTATTTGTGACCCACATTATTGGGATGAGAATCCCAACTCGATTTTTGCTCCGGATAGACGCTGTTGCGGTAAGCGATTTGGAGTTCATTGATGGCAGTATTGATTTTTTCCTGGTTGGTCGCGTAATACGTCGGGTAATAGGCTTTGTAGTAGTTCGATAGACCTGCAATCCCATTCATCGCCAGTTCGGTGGTCTCATAAGGAGCGCGGAAGGATTCTACGGCTTTCGAACGGATGTCGGGGATTTCGGCGGAGATGATCCCTCGCGAGAGCATTTCGTCAATGATCTGTTCAGGCTGCGGCACCAGGTGGGTGATGCGATTGTGGCAGGTGATACAGTCCATTTCTTTCAGTTCACCCGAATTAATGGCAGCCGGGTCAATTTGTATGCCCAGTTCGGTGTACTCGGTGACCGAACCATCATCCCCGGTAACCCGGACGTATGGGATATTCTGTTCTTCGAGGTCGGTGGTCAGGAATTCAACTTTGTTTTCAATATGCCAATGGATACCTTTACCAAGACCTTCGCGCTTGCTGCCTCCACCGGTTTTGAGGGTGAGAAAGGTGCTGACAGGGGTGTTGTTTTGGTCGTTTTGATATTGCTTGATCTCTCGCAGGCTGTCATCGGAAAATTTTTGCGGCGAGTGACACAGCTCACAAGTTTCTCGCGCCGGTCGGAGGTCCTTCGCCCGAAGCGGGAATTCATAGGAATGAAACATCGTGGCGATTACATGCTTCACATCACCAGCCTTACGGGTGATGCGTGTGGCAATAAAGCCTTTACCAATATGGCAGTCAACACAATCAATGCGCGCGTGAGGTGAGGTCAGATAAGCGGTGTACTCTGGCGGCATGGTATGGCAGGTCTCTCCACAGAATGGGGGGGAGTTGGTATAGTCCCAGGCATACGCCCCAGCGGTGAGAACCAGGATGGTCAGGACACCGAGAACGGCATAAGGCAGGATACGCTGCCAGCGGGGAGCATCATGGGAAGGAAAGAAGAATTCGGTAAGTTGATTACCCAGCCGTTTTATCATCGTCTACGTGTTTGATGGTCAACTTTCCCAATTATTGGGTTGAATACCCTAAAAATCAGACTCTTTCTCGCAAAAATTGTGGGTTGACTTACCCATATATTTTACCTTAAAATGGAATTAAAATACAATAACAATGGCATGAGAATTTTGGGTATTCTCTCAAGCATATCAGAGCGATTGGCGCAGCCGATGTCTGGCATTAACTTCTGTAAGACATTCTGAGTGTCAATGTTATCCAGCGGTTTTGGCTTCATCCTGGTTTATTTTGTCTACGGACTGGCATTCTTCTGCCTGGGCTTGGTCATGTTGCTGGAGTCCAGGTGCGCCTCTGCGTTGGGCGAGGCGAGCCTGCTGATTCCTCTGGCAATTTTTGGCTTTGTTCATGGGATACACGAATGGTTCGAAATGTTCCTGGAGTTGCGCAAGTGGCTCAATCTTCCCACCCCTGCAGCGGCTAACGGCGGACGATTATTGCTCCTGCTGATTTCTTTTGGTTTTCTATTTCTTTTCGCCCTCCAGGCTCTCAAACCTTTGCGCCCCCGTCTGCCGGTATGGGCAGTTTATGGCGGGTATGGATTGCTGATTTTTGCCCTGGTTCTGCTTATACTCAATGACTTGCTTCAGGGAGAGACTGTTGTCCAGACTGATGCCCTCCTTCGTTACCTGTTGGCTGTGCCTGCGGGAATCCTCGCCGCATTCGGACTGATACGCCAGTCGCAGCGCAGCCGAGCCACCGACCGCCGGATAGCTTCTGGTTTGTTGATTGCCGGGGTGAGCTTTGGGTTATATGGATTGACTCAAACGGCAGTTCCACCCGTGAACATTTTTCCTGCCCGATATTTCAATTCGGCGGTTTTTCTCAGTTGGTCTGGCATTCCGATCCAGGCGGTGCGCGCTGCTCTGGCGGTATTGATTGCGGCAGGTCTGACATTGGCGATTCAGGCTGCGGAGGCAGAGCGCCGCCGCCAATTTGCCAGCGCCCAACAAGCCCGTTTAGAGGCGTTGCAACAGATTCAACGGGATTTGGAGGAGAGGGAAGCCCTGCGGCGCGAATTGTTGCGCCACACCGTGATCGCCCAGGAAGAAGAGCGGGCGCGCATCGCCCGCGAGCTTCATGATGAGACCTCTCAGTTTCTCACCGCCCTAAATCTGAACATGGCTGCGCTGCGCAGCGTTGCTTCGATGAGCAATCCAGGCAGAGAAATCCTGGATCGGATGCAGGAACTCACCCGGCGCATGGCGCAGGGGATATACCGCATGGTTCACGATCTGCGTCCGGCGCAACTGGATGACCTGGGTTTAATCGCTGCTCTGCAATATCTGGCAGACGACGCTCAGCGCCGATCGGACTTGCTGGTGGATTTGGAGATTATCAACACGCCCCACCGCCTGAACCCCCTGGTTGAGACAGTGTTGTTCCGGGTGGCGCAGGAAGCCTTAAGCAACGTAGCCCGCCACTCACAAAGCAAACACGCCCAGGTGGAACTGGAATTCACGTCGGAAAATGTGCGCCTACGAGTTCAAGACAATGGGGTGGGTTTCGATCCCGAAGCCGAACTCCCACCCCCACGCGGCTGGGGTATAGCCGGGATGCGAGAGCGGGCTGAATCAATTGGGGGGAAGCTGATTTTGCAATCGGCGCCCGGAAAGGGCACCCTGGTTGAAGCAACCCTGCCAATCGGGAATAATGGTTTGTCGCAGACTGAGGAGGGTGATCATGAACCCGATACGCTTGCTACTGGTTGACGACCACGAAGTTGTGCGCACCGGCTTGAAGGTCTTTCTGGAAAGTCAGGAGGGTCTCCAGGTTGTAGCGGAGGCGTCCAATGGAGCCGAGGCGATTGAGCAAGCCGTCCTCAACTCACCCGATGTGGTTGTGATGGACATCACGATGCCGGATATGGACGGTTTGGAAGCGACCCGCCAATTGAAGCGCCTCTGTCCCCAGATGCAAATATTGGCGCTGACCGTCCACGAGGACAAGCAATATCTGGTTGAAATGCTGGCTGCCGGCGCTTCGGGGTATCTGACCAAACAATCGGCGGCAGAGGATTTATTGGCGGCAATCCGTACTGTAGCCAATGGGAATGTCTATTTACAGCCCATTGTGGCGCGCTGGCTGCTCGAAGACTATCGTCGCCTGCTCAGCCAGGCGCCCCAGGATATCGCTCAACTCCCCGAATCCCATCCTGCTCGAAAGGACCTGTCTGTTCTCAGCCGACGGGAGAGGCAGGTGTTGGAATTGGTGGCAGATGGTCTCACGAACATCCAGATTGGCGAAAGGCTGGGTATCAGCCCGAAGACCGTATCCCGCCATCGGGAGCGAATCATGAACAAGCTGGACCTGCATTCGTCAACCGAGCTGGTAAAGTACGCCATTCGGACGGGGCTGATTCGAGTGGGGTAAAGTTTTAATTTGATTTTGGGGGTTATCTCAGCGATCATTAATCTTTTTGTGTCAAAATCTAAGTTAGACTTAAACCCCAATGCAGCTCATTGGCAAGTTTAACGCGAGACATTCTAAAACGAGCTAGACAACGGCGAAATGGTGATATACAGGGCTGAGTTACCCAGGCTTGACAGAGAAGCTGGACAGCCGCTCAGAACCCGCCGCCGGGGCTCACGGGAGAAAGATGACATGGAGCAAAGCCTTACCACAGAGAATCAAAGCGGAGTGGCTGGACGGGCTAAATTTATCATCGGAGGACTGCTGATTATTGCGGCTGTGGTGTATCTTATCGTATCCTCCACCAGAGCCAGCGCCCAATATTTTCTCACCGTAGATGAATTGAACGCCAAAGGCAGCAGCGTTATGGGGCGAGATTTGCGCATCTCGGGCGCGGTAATTGGCGACTCGATCAAGTACGATCCCCAAACGCTCACCCTGACTTTCACAGTGGCGCATGTCCCTGGGGATAATGAGGAAATCGAATCCCAGGGCGGGCTGGCTGCCGTTCTCCACCAGGCTGTCACCGACCCCAACCGGAGCAGGCTGCAGGTGGTTTATCAGGGGGTGAAGCCCGACCTGTTGCGCAACGAAGCTCAGGCGATCATGACCGGTCAGCTTGGTCCCGATGGCGTCTTCCACGCCGATGAATTACTGCTCAAATGTCCAACCAAGTATGAAGAAGCAGTCCCCAATCAAAGCGAAGGGTAGAACTTTCCCTCTTTACCCGGCATATCTTTAGTTGGTATTGATGCGTATTCCGTATCGTCCTCTACAGGCATGGAAGAGAGCGGTGCGGAATACGCCTTGAAGGATGAATAACAGTTATGGTTGCTAACCTTGGATACGGCGCTCTGTTTATCACATTCCTGGTCTCTCTCTATGGGGTCGGCGCGGCTGTTTACGGGGTGCGAAAGAACGCCCCAGCCTGGGTGGATAGCGCTCGAAACGCAATGCTGCTGACCTTTCCCCTGTTGACGCTTGCCGCGTTTAGCTTGATCTACCTGCTGGTGAACGGTCATTATGAGGTGGAGTTTGTCGCCTCGGTCACCAGCGACAGCATGCCGACATACCTCAAGGTGACCGCTCTGTGGGGCGGTCAGGCAGGTTCGCTGGTATTCTGGGTGTGGCTGATGTCGGCTTTTGCCTCGGCGGTGACCTTGCGCAAATGGGAGCGCGACCGCGAGTTTCTGCCCTGGGTGATTGTGGTCTCGCTGGCGACACTGGCATTCTTCCTGGTGATGATTATTTTCTTCGAGAATCCATTCGCCCGCATCTGGAGTGTGCCTCTTGGCAACCCGGTGGTGGCGATGTTCCCCCCAGCCGGCGCTCAACTGTTAACCCAGGCGGACGGGCGCGGTTTAAATCCTCTGCTGCGCCATCCGGGGATGATCATCCATCCCCCGATGCTCTACCTGGGCTTTGTCTCGTTTGTGATTCCTTACGCCTTCGCCATTGCAGCGCTGGTGACCGGGCGCACCGATGATCGCTGGATCCGCATCACCCGCCGCTGGACGCTGATCGCCTGGCTGTTCCTCTCCCTGGGCTTGATTCTGGGTGGGCGATGGGCGTATGACGTGCTTGGCTGGGGCGGCTACTGGGGCTGGGACCCGGTCGAAATCGCCGCGTTCATGCCCTGGCTGACCGGCACAGCCTTTCTGCACTCGGTGATGATCCAGGAGAAGCGCGGCATGCTCAAGCACTGGAACATGGTGCTGATTATCCTCACCTACGACCTGGTCATCTTCGGCACCTTCCTCACCCGCTCTGGCGTGCTTTCTTCGGTGCATGCCTTTGCCCAGAGCGCCATCGGTCCGCTTTTCTTCGTCTTTATCGGTTTAACCTTCATCACCTCTATCTCCCTGCTGCTTTATCGCTGGAACGACCTGAAAGCCGAAGCGCACATGACCTCTCTCTTTTCCAGGGAGGCGCTTTTCCTGCTGAACAACCTGCTCTTCATCGCCATCCTGGTGGTGTGTTTCTGGGGGGTGATTTTCCCCTTGATTTCCGAACTGGCGACAGGGCAAAAGGTCACTGTGGGTCCACCATTCTATGAGCGGGCGACTGCGCCCTTATTTGCGGGGCTGTTGCTCTTGATGGGCATAGCCCCCCTGGCAGCCTGGCGGCATTCCACATTCCAAACCTTAGGAAAAGCTGCCTGGAAGCCCTCGCTTATCAGCTTCGTCACACCGGTTTATGCCCTGGCTGCTGGAGTGCGAGAATTTCCTGCTTTGCTTGGGTTCTGGTTGGTTTCCTTTGTCGTCTTCGTGACTCTCTCGGAGTACTGGCGCGGCGCTCTCGCCCGGCACAAGAAATCCAACGAATCCCTGCCTGTGGCGCTGTGGCGGTTGATTGGGCGTAATCGTCGGCGCTATGGCGGCTATGTGATTCACCTGGGCGTGGTGTTAATGGCTATCGGCATCATTGGGATTGAATTATTCCAGACCGAGACCCAGGGCACGCTGGCGCAGGGGGAACAGATGAGTCTAGGGAAGTACTCCATCTCTTTCGATAGTCTGGCGGTATTCGACACGAAGGATGGGCGCAATGTGGCGCGGGCGGTGGTCAGCGTCTATAAAGATGGCAGGTACGTGGGCGAACTTCACCCGCGCCGGGATTTCTATTACGAATCTCAGCAGCCCATGACCATCCCTGGCGTGCGGAGCACAATGGAAGACGATTTTTATGTGTTATTGGTGGATTGGCAACCCGTGTCCACCGCCGGCGCGACCTTCAAGATTTATCACAACCCGCTGGTGAACTGGCTGTGGTTAGGGGGTCTGGTGTTCATCCTGGGCACCCTGATTGCCGCCTGGCCAGACAAAGACCCCGAAAGCGTGGCTGTGCAAGCCCGTCCCTCGGGTTACGCCCCGGCAAGGGCATAGATTTGGTTGATGAGTTAAAAAAATGAAACGACTCTTTTACAGCATCCCGATTATGATGACTGCCGCCCTCATGGCTTTCCGCCTGGGGCAGGCTCAAAGCACCCTTCCTCAGCCCCCCACAGATGATCAGGTGAACGCCATTGCCAAAGAGCTCTACTGCCCGGTGTGCGAGAACATCCCCTTGGATGTCTGCGGCACGCAGGCTTGCGCTCAGTGGCGAGAGTTGATAAGGGAGAAGCTCAGCCAGGGATGGAACGAGGCGCAAATCAAACAATATTTCGTTGACCAGTATGGCGATCGCGTCCTGGCGACCCCGCCAGCGCGCGGCTTGAACTGGTTGGTTTACATCATTCCCCCCGTAGCCATCCTGGCGGGGGTGTATATTTTGTATCGTGCTTTCCAGTCCTGGAAGCAACCTGCGCCAGAGGCGCTCCCACAGGAAACCCAGCCATCTTACTCTGACGAGTATGTGATGCGCCTGGAAGAAGAATTGCGCAAGCGATAACCGCGGGTAACAAGCTTGCCTGGGTTTGCTAAAATTATTTGCATCGAACCTGACGATATGGAACATACTTCATCTCAAGTATCTGATTCAAGCGCAGAAGCGCGCAAACGTCCCCGTTGGGGAGGGATTCTCGTCTGGGCAGGCGTTTTGGGCTTGCTGGCTATCCTCGCCCTGGGATTGCGCCGCGCCCAGCAGGGACCAATCACCGTAGGCGATAAGGTGCCCAACTTCAGCCTGACCACTTTCGAAGGCGAGACTATCAACCTGACCGATTTAAAGGGGAAAGTGGTGGTGCTTAATTTCTGGGCTTCCTGGTGCAAACCCTGCGAGCAAGAAGCCGCCGATCTTGAAGCAGCCTGGCGCTACTATCAGCCCGGCGGGGAGGTGATTTTCCTGGGCGTGGATTATGTGGACACCGAACCCGAAGCGCGCGCCTATCTTGAGAAATTTGGCATTACCTATCCCAACGGTCCAGACCTGGGGACGCGCATCTCGCAGCAATTTCGCATTCAGGGCGTGCCTGAGACCTACATCATAGATAAGAACAACGTTTTACGTTCGGTTCAAATCGGTCCCTATCGAGGATACGAACACATCCGTTCGACTATTGACCCCTTGTTGGGCGAATGACATGATCGGGGCGGTTAATCCACACAAATCCTGGTAAAGTATATGGACATTGGCTCACTTTTTCTCATCCTTGGTCTGCTGGTTCTGGTTATCCTGTACATCATCCGTCCCCTGCTGGAGAACCGTTCGGTGATGGTCAGTCGGGAAGAGCACGAGTTATCCGCCCTGATGGCGGAGAGGGATCGAATCATCACTGCTCTGCAAGAATTGGATTTTGACTACGCGATGGGAAAGATTCCCGAAGCCGATTACCCTCCCCAGCGCGCTTTTCTGGTTCAAAAAGGGGTCGAAGTATTGCGCAACCTGGACGCTTTACAACCCGAAACCAGCTCTATGGATGTCGAAGGGCGGATTGAAGCTGCCATTGCTGCCCGCCGGGCGGACATGGCTCGGACCCCCGTTGCTGCAATCGGCAATGGTTCGGCTGTCAGGCTGCGTTCGGTCGCCATTGGCGGCGAACAAGACGATGAGATGGAAGCACTGATTGCCAATCGGCGTCGTCAGCGCCCGGAGAAAGCAGCCGGCTTTTGCCCTCAGTGTGGCGGTCCCGTGCAAAAATCAGATCGCTTTTGCCCCAAATGCGGGACAAAGCTTGAGTAAAATAGCGAGGGTCGGCAACCTCATCTCTATCAGGGTCTGCCTGACAGTTCAAATTCCAGCTTTGGTTGATTAATTATGCTCCATTATTTGCGCAATCGTCCTCTCATCCTGCTTGCCTCACTCATCCTGATAACGGCAGGCTGTTCGTTTTCTCTGGCGGAAGACATCACCCCGCCGCCCGGCGCGGTACAATCCCCCGTCTCCCGCACCCCAATGGCGCAGATGAGCGGACCTCCCTATCCGTTGGTCCCTCCCGACCCAGAAATCGGGGCGACGATTTACGCCGAGAAATGCGCCCCTTGCCACGGCGAAACCGGCATGGGTGATGGTCCCCGCGCTTCTCAACTCCCCAACCCGGTACCCCCGCTTGGCTCTACCCAGACGGCGCGGCAGGCGAAACCCGCCGACTGGTACACCATCGTCACCCAGGGCAACCTGGAGCGCTTTATGCCGCCTTTTGCCAGCCTGACCGATAGCGAGCGCTGGGACGTGGTGGCTTACCTCTTCTCTCTCAGCGCGCCGGAGGCGGTTTTAGCCCAGGGCGCGGAACTCTACCAATCGAATTGCGCCGAGTGTCACGGGGAAACAGGCATTGGCGATGGTCCCCAGGCGACCGCGCTCTCTGTCCAGTTACCAGACTTCAAAAACCAGGAATACATGGCTCAAAAAACAGCCGCCGATTTCTTTCAGGCGATATCCAACGGCGTCTCCCCGGCGATGCCCGCCTATGGGGACAAATTGTCGGAAAATGAGCGTTGGGCGTTAGCCGCCTATTTGCGCGCTCTCGCTTTCAAAAGGTCTCCCGCCGTTGCCTCCACGGAGAACACTCCTGAACCGAGCCAGACTCCTCTGGCATCGCCAGAGATTGGCGAAACTGAGCCAGCGCCCACCGAGAGCGAACCCCTGGTGTCAACCCCCCAAAATACAGGCAAGGTGGTCGGGAGTGTGGTCAATGCCTCGGGCGGCGAGGTTCCGGATAATCTAGAAATCATCTTGCGTGGTTTCGACGAGATGGTGATGGTAATAACCCAAACAACGACCCTGGACGCAAATGGGATGTACACCTTCACCAATGTGGAAATGCCGCCCGGTAGAGCGTTTATCGTCACCACAGAATACGGCAACTCAATCTTTAGCTCAGATGTCGCCATCGCGCAGGCAGGTCTCCCCCGCCTGGAACTGCCGATTACCATCTATGAAACCTCCAGCGACACCTCGGTCTTGACGGTGGACAGGTTGCATCTCTTCCTAGAGTTTGCCGATAACAAGACCCTGCGTGTGGTCCAGCTTTACATCATCTCCAATCCCACCAACAAGACGCTGGTCCCCCCAGAAGAGGGTCAACCGACGCTGAGCTTCTCCTTGCCAGCCGGCGCAACCAACATCGAGTTTCAGGATGGGGTGTTGGGCGGCAGGTACATCAAAACCGAAGATGGCTTCGGCGATACCGCTCCAATCCGTCCTGGCGCAGGGAGCCATGAGCTTTTGTTTGCCTTTGAAATGCCCTATGACCGCAAGCTGGATTTGATTCAGAGAATGCCGGTGCCGGTGAGCGCGGTGGTGGTGCTGGTGCCAGACACCGGCATAAAAGTCAAAGGCGAGACGCTGGTGGACCAGGGCACTCGCGATGTGCAGGGCGCCAAATATCGCATGTACAACGGGAGCAGCATCCCGGCGGGGGAAGACTTGCGCCTGACCATCAGCGGACGACCTGCGAGCGGCAACCTCGGCTTGTCCATCGGTTCAAGCACAGAAATGATGGTTGGCATTGGCGTTTTTGGGGTCGCTCTGATTGTGGCGGGGATTTGGATTTACCGACGTTCGCGCCCCTCTCTGGAGGAAGGCGAGGAAGATGAGGGCGAAGATTTACCCGAAGAGGATTCAGCCACCGACCTGGATAGCCCAGAAACGCTGATGGACGCCATCATCACCCTGGATGACCAGTTCCAGGATGGGCAACTGCCCGAAAGCGCTTACCTGGAACGCCGCGCTCAGCTTAAAGAGCGCTTACGCGCCATCATGGGCGACAAGAAGTCATAATCCATGCCTGGAAGGGCGTATTCGGGTCCGTTTTGTGAGCGGTGATAACAAGCGATGATTGAGGTTCGCAAGCTAACCAAGCGCTTTGGGATGAAGACCGTGCTGCGCAGCCTGGATTTTCACGTGGAACCAGGAGAATTTGTGGCTTTGCTTGGTCCGAACGGCGCGGGAAAGACCACCTTCCTGCGCATCCTTGCGTCTCTCTCGCGCCCCTCGATGGGTGAAGTGAAAATTGCCAGCTACCGCCTGCCTTCTCAGGCGGCTGCGGTGCGCCGGCGCCTGGGCGTGGTTTCACACCTGCCCCTGCTCTACGGAGACCTGACCGCGGAGGAGAACCTGATTTTCTTCGGGCGCATGTACACCGTGGCGAATCTGAACCGACGGGTGTCTGAGGTGCTGGAACTGGTGGGGTTATCCGCCCGCCGCCATGATTTGGTGCGGACTTTCTCGCGCGGCATGCAGCAGCGGCTCGCCATCGGACGGGCGGTGTTGCACGACCCGGAAGTGATATTGTTCGATGAGCCCCATACCGGGCTGGATCAGGATGCCAGCCTGATGCTGGATAACGTGCTGCGCCAGGTGGCGGCGATGGGGCGGACAATCGTCATGACCTCTCACGACCTGGCGCGCAGCGCGGACCTGGCTTCGCGCTTCGACGTACTTTCCCGCGGGGCGATCGCCGCTTCGGTGCGCCGCAATGAAATCAACCCCAACGACCTGCTGGCTTTTTACCGCCGGGCGATTCAGGAGAATTGAGCCATGCCAGAAGACGCCTCCCTGGCTCATACCGCCCCCGGTAATCCCTCTTTTGGGTTCCTGCGCGCCGTCGGGGCGATTGTCTGGAAAGATCTGGCAGCCGAGTTGCGCAGCCGTGAGCTGATTTCAGCCATGCTGGTTTTCGCCTTGCTGGTCATCCTCATCTTCAACTTTGCCCTGGAGTTAGACGCCAAAGCTCGCGCCAGCGTGACCGCGGGCGTTCTCTGGGTCACCTTTGCCTTTGCCGGCACCCTGGGTTTGAACCGCTCCATGGCGATGGAGAAAGACCGGGGTTGTCTGGATGGCTTGCTCCTGGCGCCAGTGGATCGCAGCGCTATCTACTTCGGCAAAGCCATCGGCAATCTGATTTTTATGTTCATCGTAGAGATTATCGTCCTGCCTGTGTATAGCGTGTTGTATAATACCAACCTGTTCCAGCCGGGTTTGTTGCTGGTAATCGTCCTGGGTTCAGTGGGTTATACCGTGGTTGGCACCCTCCTCGCCAGCATGGCGGTGCAAACCCGCACCCGGGATGTGCTCCTGCCCATCCTGCTCTTTCCGGTGGCTATTCCGGTGTTCATCGCTGCGGTCAAAGCCAGCAGCGGCTTCCTACAAGGCATCGAACTGGCGGAGATTTTGCCCTGGCTGAACCTGCTCATCACTTACGATGTGATCTTCACCGCAGTGGCGTTTATGGTGTTTGATTATGTGGTGGAGGAGTGATGCAATCGAAATTGTCGAATCACCAAGGGAGTTGGATTGATGGAAGCTAAACCTCGTATGCTCGCTGTTTTGGACTCTGTAACGCTCGCGCTGTTGCTCATCGCCTCTTATATGGTATTTTTCTACGCCCCAATGGAAGCGGTCATGGGCAATGTGCAACGGGTTTTTTATTTTCATGTGGCTGCCGGATGGGTAGGCATGCTGGGATTTCTGGTCGCGGCGGTCGCAGGCGGAATTTACCTCAGAAGCGGCAACCGCCGATGGGATTTGATGAGCCTGGCGTCGGTTGAAATCGGGATGGTTTTTGCCTTTATCAACGTGGTCACCGGCTCAATCTGGGCGCGACCTATCTGGAATACCTGGTGGACATGGGATCCTCGCCTGACCACTGCCACAATTATGCTCCTCATCTATGCCGCCTACCTGCTCTTGCGCCAGGGTATCGAAGACCCCGACCGGCGGGCTCGCTTTGGGGCAGTCTACGCCATTGTCGGCTTTTTGAGCGTGCCGCTGACTTTCTTCTCGGCGCGCCTTTTCCGCACCATCCACCCGGTGGTGATTGGCACCAACCCGCCCGGCGCATCCGGCGCATTTGACATGACTCCCCTGATGCTACAAACCTTTCTTTTCAGCCTGCTGACATTCACCTTTATCTTCATTGACCTTTTGTGGCATCGCATTCGGGTGGGCAGGCTGGCGGACAAGGTGGAGCAGATGAAACTTAAGCTGATGAGTTGACCAGGAATGCACCATAGGAGGATATAAGATGTTATTATCTGTGTTGTTGCAAGAAGGTCCGGCTCAAACCACAAACTACATGCTTCTCGGTTACGCGGTCATCTTCGGGGTGATGTTGCTTTACGTGCTCAGCCTGTATTTGCGTCAACGCAACCTGGAACGAGATTTGGAGTTGATGCAGGACCTGCAAGAGAGACAGTAAAAACGGGATGGATTGCGGGATGGTACAATTCGGGTGTTGCCTGGCAATAGTCCGGTAGCACCCGCGAATTTTCTTAACCGGCTATGAGATGAACCGAGTCTATCCGTCTCTAGTTTACTTGCTTCTGCTCTCGCTCCTTTTGGGGGGTACCGGATGTGGTCTTGTGGTTGCCCCGCCCCAGACTGAATCTGCGCCCACGCCGGATAGCTTCAGCCCTATACCCCAGACCCCGGTCCGGCAGGTTTATGACCCTGGCGAAATCCAGTCCTGGGTGGAGACCACCCTGGCGAAGATGTCCCCAGCGGAGAAAGTCGGGCAACTTTTACTGGTTGGAATCGCGGGGGAGAAGGTCTCCCAGGAGAACTGCGCTTACCTGCAACAAATAAAACCGGCAGGCATCACCCTGAGTGGAGAAAACCTGCCAAGTCCAGATTCGCTCCGTGATTTCACCCAGGGGCTTCAAGCCTGCGCCCAAAACGCCGGTATACCCCCGTTGTTGATGACCCTGGCGCACGAAGGTGAATATGTGGACCGCTTTCGCAGTGGAACGACTCTCTTCCCGGCTGCTTTGGCGTTGGGCGCCACAGGCGACCCTGAAACGGCTTTTCAGGCAGCTCTGGCTTCCGGTCAAGAACTGGTGTACAGTGGGGTGAACCTGATTCTGGGTCCGGTTGCCGATGTGCTTACCAATTACAGCAACGAAGTGATCTCTCAACGCACTTATGGGGGCGACCCAACCCAGGTGAGCCGCTTTGTCGCCAGGGCTGTGGAGGGTTATCAAGGGGCAGAGCTTATCCCGGCGCTAAAGCATTTCCCCGGTCATGGCAGCGTTGCCCAGGACTCGCATCGCACCATGCCCATAGATAGGAGCGACCTGGGGACAATTCGCAAGGTCCATCTGCCGCCATTTCGGGCAGGCATCGCGGCTGGCGCCCCGGTGGTGATGCTCAGCCATGTCAGTTACCCGGCGATTGATAACGGCAGGGAGATACCAGCCACCGTGTCTGAAAACGTTGTGAACCTGTTGCGCCAGGAGTTAGGTTTTACAGGCGTCATCCTGAGCGATTCCATGCGCATGCGGGCAGTGACCCGCATCATGACCATCCCCGAAGCCTCACTCCAAGCCGTGCAGGCTGGAATTGATTTGCTCCTGGTCACCACCCCCGCCGACGCTGAGGAGACCAAGGCGTACTTACTGGATGGTCTGAAACAGGGCAGGCTGACGGAAAAACGC
>JBBIPD010000014.1:0-18722 GCA_037443025.1 Chloroflexota bacterium | reverse complement strand
AGCCGTTAGACCAGACTGACCGCCCGCACCGCCTGGTCTTCAGACACATCCCCAAAGTTGAAAAGATTTCCCGATTGAGAGCAGGTGAACGAGATAATCGCCACCAGAAAGCCCATGATTTCCGCCACACGGCGCGCCGGGAAAACGCGCACCACCATCATCACCAACAGGCTCGCCAATCCCGCCGCAGAGAGCGCCAGAAGCGCTAAAATAATCAACACCAGAGGGTAATAGAGAAGGGTATAACCATACGCCAGACCCATCCCATACAGAACCGGCAGGCTAAAAAGCAGGATGATACCGTAATTGGGCAGGATCGCCTGCAACAGCTTGGTGATGAACACCGCCCGGATGGGAATCGGCGCGCTGAGCAGGAATTCCATATCCCCGGTCAGGTAAAGCGCCTGCAACAACACCCCAAAGCTGGTAATCAGAATCCCCAGGAACGCCGCCGACACCACCACCACGGGCATACTCGAGATTAAGCCCCTGGTATCGCCAAGATATTGAGAGAGTTCAGGGGAACGCAGGAAACCCAACAAGAGCCAGCTCAACCAGAAAGCGAAAGCCATCCCGCCAATCACCACCAAGGCGAGCACGATCATACCAATCTTCCCTCGCAGCTTTGCCCGCCGGAAGCTGTTGAAAAAAATCAGCCAGCGCAGGCGGAGCAGCTTGCCCACGTAGCTCCACAGGCTCGTCCCCGGTCCAGTTTCAGCCGCGGTCAGACCGTTCATCCCAACACCTCAGCAATTTCGGCGTATTCTGCGCCGCCGGTCAGCCCCAGGAAGATATCCTCCAGGCTGGTCTCCCCTTTGCCCATGGCGCGCAATTCTTCCATGGTGCCGATGGCAATCAACTCGCCCTTGTTGATGATTCCAATCCGGTCGCACATGCGCTCGGCGATTTCCAGAATATGGGTGGAAAGGAATACCGCCGCCCCGCGATTCGCCATCTGGCGCAACATATCTTTTATCAGCCGCGCCGAGCGCGGGTCTAAACCCACCGTCGGCTCGTCCAGCACCAGCACTTTCGGGTCATGCACCAATGCCGCTGCCAGGGCGGTTTTTTGCTGCATCCCATGGCTGTAGGAATCGATCGTGTCATCCCCCGCCTCCACCAGATCGAACAGGCGCAGCAGCTCCTCCGTGCGCCGCTCCACCTGCCGGCGATCCATCCCATACAGATCGCCCACAAAGCGCAGCAACTCCCTCCCCGTGAGTTTAGGATACAAATTAGGCGTGTCCGGGACATAACCGCTGGCAGCCTTTGCCTGTACGGGCTGGGTTTGAACATCATATCCCGCCACCTTCACCGTCCCCGAGGTGGGCTGCAACAGACCGACAATCATTTTGATTGTGGTGGTTTTACCCGCCCCGTTGGGTCCCAGGAAACCGAAGATTTCCCCGCCATGCACCATGAAGCTCACCTGGTTCACCGCTGCTTTATCACCAAAGCGCTTGACCAGATCTTTCGTTTCGATTAAAGCTGAATTCATGCTGTTGTTCAATCCAGGACTCCGATTCTAAATCTCTGTCAACGGGTATTACGAAATTATTATACACGCGGCTGGTCTGTTAACCATCGCCCAATTCACGGTTGACCATCTTCCCACTCTATGGCATAATCACGCCACTATCAATTGGAAAGGCATTGATGGAAACGAGTAAGCCTGCCAGTTTCTGCCAGCGACCCCGGAATCGGTGCGAGCCGGGGCAGTAAAGGCGGCTGAAAATCCTTCCGGAGCTGCTATCCGAAAGCAGGAATCCCTGCGAGTAAGAGAGCCGGTCTTGCCTGCCGTTATCATCAGGCTGGATGACTGCCAGGATCAGGCGACTGAACCTCGACAGACAATCCGACCGAGGCGCCCGCTATGCGGGAAGCAGGGTGGCACCGCGGGAACGCGCTGATTCGCTCCCGTCCCTGATGTGGGACGGGAGCTTTTCATTACAGGTATGGATGATTGACACCTGCAAGATAATATTTTCTGGAGGAACTATGCCCTTCAAAGAAATTCCTGCCAAAGTTAATTTCTCGACCCAGGAGCGTGAGTTGCTCGCCTTCTGGGAAAAGAGCGACGCCTTCGATAAAATGCGCCAGCTTCATGAAAACGACAAACCCTGGTCGTTCATTGATGGACCTATCACCGCCAACAATCCCATGGGCGCTCATCACGGCTGGGGGCGTACCTATAAAGACCTCTTCCAACGCTTCTGGACCATGCGCGGGCGCAAACTGCGCTACCAGAACGGCTTCGATTGCCAGGGGCTTTGGGTGGAGGTTGAAGTCGAAAAAGAGATGGGCTTCTCCACCAAGAGAGACATCGAGGAGTATGGGCTGGAGCAGTTTGTGCGCAAGTGCAAAGCGCGCGTCCTGCACTATGCTGCGATTCAGACCGAGCAATCCATCCGCCTCGGATACTGGATGGACTGGAATGACCCCGATCAACTGCGCTGGTTGGCTGAGCAACTCATGGAAAACCCATCCCGGGTGATCACCGTTGAAGGACCCGACGGTCCGGTCACCGATACCGTCGAGCAAATCGTTGGACGCCTGGGGCTGCCGGAACTGGGCGGCAGCTATTTCACCTTCTCCAACGAAAACAACTACATGATTTGGACCATGCTCAAAAAATGTTGGAAGAAAGGCTGGCTCTATCGCGGCGCGGATGTGATGCCCTGGTGCCCGCGCTGCGCCACCGCCATCAGTCAGCACGAGATTATCACCGATGGCTACGCTGAGCTGACCCATCGTTCGGTCACCTTGCGCTTCCCCCTGCGGGACAACAAAGGCGGTCAACGCCTTGACTCAAAGACCGGTTTGCCCGAATCGCTCCTGGTATGGACCACAACCCCCTGGACCCTCACCAGCAACGTTGCCGCCGCCGTCGGTCCCGACCTGACCTACGTTAAAGTGCGCCAGGGGTACCATGTCCTGTATCTCTCCAAAGGCACCCTGCACATGCTGCGCGGCGATTACCAGACGCTGGGAGAACTTAGCGGTCGGCAAATGGTCGGCTGGACCTATGATGGTCCTTTTGACGACCTGCCCGCCGAACAGGAAGCGGGCGGTCACACCCATTTAACCAAACTGACCCGCGGCGTCAGCCGCAGTGCGGCGCAGGCGCACCAGGTGATTCCCTGGGATGAGGTCGGCGAGAGCGAAGGCACCGGTATCGTCCATATCGCCCCTGGCTGCGGCGCGGAGGACTTCCAACTGGGTAAAGAGTACGGTCTGCCCTTTGTCGCCCCGCTGGACGATGAGGGCTATTTCGTCAACGGCTTTGGCTGGCTCAGCGGAAAGCATGTTTCTCAGGTGTCCACACCTATCTTTGAGGACCTGGAGCGCAAGGGACTGCTTTACCATGTGGAGCCTTACACCCACCGCTACCCCACCTGTTGGCGCTGCAAGACCGAGCTGGTCTTTCGCCTGGTGGACGAATGGTTTATCAGCATGGGCGAGACTTACGACAAACCGCGCGAGCAGCTCACCCCCGAAGAGAAAGAGCGCAGCCTGCGCTACCAGATTATGGATGTGGTTGATCAAATCAAATGGATTCCCGAGTTCGGCTACTGGCGCGAGATGGATTGGCTACGCAACATGCACGACTGGCTCATCTCCAAGAAACGCTACTGGGGTCTGGCGCTGCCAATCTGGATCTGCGAAGGTTGTGGAAAATACGAGGTCATCGGGGACGAATTTGAACTGGAGCAACGCGCCGTCGCCGGTTGGGACGAGTTCAAAGGACATACCCCCCACCGCCCTTACATTGACGCCGTCAAGCTGGAATGCCCCGAATGCCACGCTCTCATGAGCCGCATCCCTGATGTCGGCAACCCCTGGTTGGACGCGGGCGTGGTGCCTTTCAGCACCCTGCGCTACCGCACCGATCGTGAGTACTGGCGCACCTGGTATCCCGCCCACTGGATCAGCGAATCGTTCCCGGGGCAATTCCGCAACTGGTTTTATAGCCTGCTGGCGATGGCGACCGTGATAGACAACAGCCCGCCGTTCCTGGAGAACTTCGGCTATGCCACCCTCCTCGCGGAAGATGGGCGCCCCATGCACAAGTCCTGGGGCAACATGATCGAATTCAACGAAGCCGCGGACAAGATGGGCGTGGATGTGATGCGCTGGTTGTATTGCGCCCACAAGCCAGAAAATGACCTGCTCTTTGGCTACAACCGCGGCGACGACGCCCGCCGACGCTTTCACATCCCCCTCTGGAATGTATATAGCTTCCTGGCGACTTATGCCCGCCTGGACGGCTGGGAACCCTCCTCCGCCCCGGGAGAGGCAGGGGGTGAGGGCTTCAACCCCGCTTACCCCGAAGGCGCCACCCCATCCAGCAACAACTTGCTCGACCGCTGGATTCTGGCGCGCCTCAACCAGGTGGTCGGACGGGTCACCCGCGCCCTGGAAGAGTCCGACCCGCTAAACGCCACCCTCGCCCTCGAAGCGTTGTTGGACGATTTAAGCAACTGGTACGTCCGCCGCAGCCGCCGCCGCTTCTGGAAGAGCGAGCACGATGCGGATAAGAATACCGCCTACGCCACGCTATATCACGTGATGGTCAAATACATCCGCCTCCTGGCTCCGTTCATTCCTTTTATGACGGAAGCGATGTACCAAAACCTGGTGCGGTCGGTGCGCCCGAACGCCTATGAAAGCATCCATCACACCGCCTGGCCTCAAGCCGACGAAGCGGTGATTGATGACAGTCTGCTCGAGCAGATGGAGCTTGCCCGTCAGGTTGCCAGCCTGGGACTGAGCGCCCGCAACGCCGCCGGGCTAAAGGTGCGCCAGCCACTTGCCAGAGTGCTGGTCTACGCCGGTGGAAAGCGCAGCCTGGACCCGGAACTGGTCGAGATTGTCAAGGACGAGTTGAATGTAAAAGCCTTTGAGTTCGTTGATCAGGTCGGCGATCTGGTCAGCTATCGCATCCTGCCCGATAACAAGCAACTCGGTCCACGCCTGGGAGGGCGTTTCCCGAAAGCGCGCGCCGCTCTGTCCGCCCTCGACCCGGCAAAAGTCGCGGCATCTGTGGCAGCCGGATTGCCCATCGTCCTTGAGGTTGACGGCGAAACCCTCGAACTGGCTGCCTCTGAGGTGCTGGTAGAGACCAAACCCGCCGAAGGTCTGGCGGTCGCCGCCGATAAACTCGCAACCGTGGCTGTGGATGCCACCCTGACCCCTGAGCTAAAAGCCGAGGGACTGGCGCGAGAGATGGTACGCCGCATCCAGGCTCTGCGTAAGGACGCCGGCTTCGACATCGCCGACCGCATCCACCTCCATGTGCGCGCTTCCCCTCAGCTTGCGCAGGCGATCTCCACCCATCGCGACTTCATCATGGGTGAAACCCTGGCGCTTTCCCTGGATGACGACCTCCCCACCGATGAGGCTGGCATCAAGACTGCCCTGCTCCAATTCGATGGCGAGCAAGCCCAGGTGGCATTGCGCAAGGTCGGCTGAGGGTTCGAGCAACCCCAATGGCGTATATCGAATGGTTGCGTAGCAAAGTCGGGCAGCGGAGAATCCTGCTCACCTTCGCCTCGGTCATCGTGCGCGATGAAGCGGGGCGCGTCCTGTTGCAGCGCCGCAGCGATTTCGACGCCTGGGGATTGCCCGGTGGAGTGATGGAAATTGGGGAATCCATCCTCGCTTGCGCCCGGCGGGAGCTTTTGGAAGAAACCGGTCTGATGGCTGGCGAACTGAGCCTGGTGGGTCTTTATTCTGAACCGATATATGACACGCGCTACCCCAACGGTGATCGGGCGCAACAGCATACGCTTTGCTTCCAGACAACGGTCTCCGGCGGCAGGCTGTACGCCGACGGCGTGGAAAGCCGGGCGTTGGCTTTTTTTGAAACGGACAGCCTGCCTCTTCCCGAAATCCTGCCCTGGTATCGAGCCATGCTCAACGACGCCTTGATTCAGGACACCACTGGACTGAGAGAGCCGGCTTTTGGGCAACCCGTGATAGACATCCTGCCTCTGCCGCAAATAGCCTTTATGCGCCGCTTTGTCGGCGATGCAGCCTTCATCGCCGCCGGCGCGATCGCGGTCATCGCCAACGAGGATTCTTCGCTGATAATGGTACAGCACAAGCCCGGAGGGAAATGGTCGCTGCCAGGGAGTTACCTCCACATTGGCGAGAACGCTGCCCATGCCGCCCAACGGGCTGCTCTGAAAGAGACCGGCTTGCAGGTGAGCGTCCAGCGCATTTTGGGAATTCACTCTCCAGATGCGCCCTGGCTCTACCCAGGCATCGGCGCCCTACAGCCGGTTATCACCCTTTTCCTCTGTCGTAAATCGGATAACGATGCGCCGCCAGACAGTCAAGCGCCATTCCAGACAGCCTGGGTTCCCCGCGAGAGGGTCTCCTCCCTGGAGGTAAATCCATCCCAGGCAGGGTTGCATCAGGCGGTGGTGGATCACCTGAATGGCGGCTACTTTATCCTCTAGCCCCTCGCCTTTACAGAATTGTTCAGCCCAGCCCGAAACGCCCCCACCAAGCCAGGCGCACTTCGAGGGTATAATCCATCTCCATGGATACGAATTTTTATCGCTACCTGGTTGCCCTCATCTGGGTGTACTTTACCCTGCTGTACGGATGGATGCTTCTCCACCTGCTCACCGCCGACCGCCTCGGGGTGGTCTCGCTGGTCAATCACTTCGCAGTCTTCCTCTTCCTCCCCCTCCCGCTGGTTATCCTCGCCAATCTACTCCTGCGGCGTACCGTGATTTGGGGTCTGGCGCTGCTGGGGGGAATCGCCTTCGCCTGGCTCTGGGGCGGATACTTCGCGCCAAAATCGAAACCCGCGGCGGCAGCCTCATCCGACGCCGACGTTTTGACCGTGATGACCTTCAACGTCCTGGGTTGGCAGAGGGATGTTTTGCCCCAGGTGAATGCCATTCGGGCAGAGAAGGCGGATGTGGTCTTCCTCCAGGAAGTGAACCTGGAGTTGGCTGCTGCTTTACAAACCGGACTGGCGGCTGACTATCCGTATCAGGCGCTTAACCCTCAGCCCGGCGTCAGCGGCATGGGCGTGCTCAGCAAATACCCTCTCCAGCCTATCGCCGTCAGCCTGCCCCTGCAATGGGTGGGCGACCCTCAGGTGCTCAGCCTGGATTGGCAGGGCAGGCAGATCACCCTGATCAACTTTCACATGGTGCCTACAACCCCCGGCAGCGTTCGTCAGGCGGCTGCTCTTAACCGCCTGCGAGAAGAAGAAGCCCGCGCCCTGACCGAAACTGCCCGCCGGATGAGCCCGGCAATATTGGCAGGAGACGCCAACACCACACCCCTCAGTGAAGCTTACACCATCCTGACGAATGGCTTTAGCGACGCCTGGAAAGAAGCCGGTTTTGGTTTGGGTCACACCTTCCCTGGCAGCAATGCAGCGGGCAGCGCCCGTCCTTCCATCCCCGGAGCGCCGCTGCCGATGTGGCTGACCCGGATTGACTACATCTTCCATTCACCGGATTTTCAAACCGTTTCGGCAAGGCTGGCGCGTTTCGATGGGGTTTCCGACCATCGAGGTGTGGTTGCGGCGCTGAAATGGACGCCTGGACCGAGATAAAGCCTGTCAATTCGACGACTCTCAAGGGCAAAACCCAAACCCCAAACACCCGCCGCCTTTTGTCATAAAATAGACCTGTCCGGTGTTTATGATGATGAGCACCTGTCGGCAGATGCCCCGGGTGCAGAGGTCGCTGTTGACATTGACCGCAGATAAAATCCGCTCCAAGCCTGTCCAAACCGCTGAAGCCTGGCTGGAATCAGCCCTGAGTCAGCACTGGTCACGCCTTTACGCTGTTTTATACCGTCTGGTTGGCGACCACGCCGAAGCCGAAGACCTGGCATTGGAGACTTTCTGGCGCCTGTACCGCCAGCCCGGCGTGATGACCAACCCACAGAGCCTGAGCGGCTGGCTGTATCGGGTCGCCATGAATTTGGGGTTCAACGCCCTGCGGGCGCAGAAGCGCCGCCAGCAATACGAAAACCGGGTTGGACGGATGTTTTTGGAGGAAAAATCAGGCGAGTCGCCGGATGCGGCGTTGGAGAAAAGCCTGGAGCGTCAGCGGGTGCGCAGGGCATTGGCGCAGATGAAGCCTCGTTCAGCTCAAATCCTGATATTGCGCTACTCCGACTTCTCCTACGCCGAAATTGCCGCGACCCTGGGGCTGGCTGTCGGCTCGATTGGCACCCTGCTGGCGCGCGCCGAGGGCGAGTTCGAGAAGATTTATTCGTCCCTGGGTACCGAATCCCAGGAAGGAGAGCAGCATGCATCTGGCTGAAGGTAAAATCAAAGCCTATCTGGATCAGCAACTGTCGCTTGCAGACAGGGAAGAGGTGGAGGCGCATCTGGCAATCTGCTCCCTATGCCAACAACGCGCCGCCGACCTGCGCTCATTGGGAAAGCAGGTCGGTCAGCATCTCGCCGTCCTAACCTCCTCTCCAGAGCAGTCGCCCACGCTGGCTTCTGCCCGCTCCAGCCTTCAAAATCGTATTGCAGATAAGGAGAAAACTACCATGCGAAACAAAATCTTTGCCCCCCGCTACCGACCAGCCTGGGTGGCGGCGGCGCTCATTCTCGTTCTGGCTGTGGCATTGCTTTTCCCGCCAGTGCAAGCCATCGCCAATAGCTTTTTGGGTCTGTTCCGCGTCCAGCAGTTCACAGTCGTCCAGGTGAATCCGGAAAACCTGCCTGAGCAGCTTGGCAATTCAGCCCAGTTGGAATCCATGTTCACCAATAATGTCCAAATTCAGGAAAATGGCGAGGTGCAGCAGGTTTCAAGCCAGGAAGAGGCGAGTCAGTTGGCGGGTATGGCGGTGCGCTTGCCGGTCGGGATGAGAAATCAACCCATCCTGAAGGTCATGCCTGGAGCTGAGATCACCTATGAGATTGACTTGAAACTTGCTCAGGCGATCTTGAATGAAATTGGGCGCGGCGATATCCGGTTGCCAGACAATCTGGATGGGGCGACGGTCCAGGTCAATCTGCAGAGCGCCGTAACCGCCATGTACGGGGATTGCGAATTCAACCCGGAGCAAGCCCGTCAGGAGGGGTACGACCCCGATAACCCCCGCCTGCCGAGCCTGCCTGACTGCACCACCTTCGTTCAGATGCCCAGCCCGGTCATCTCGGCTCCACCAGGGTTGGATTTGCAAAAAATCGGCGAGGCGTATTTACAGGTTTTGGGCATGTCCGCCGAAGAAGCCGCCCAATTCGCCCAGACAGTGGATTGGACGACCACCCTTGTCATCCCTATCCCGCGCTACGGGACCACTTATAAAGAAGTTTTGGTTGACGGCGTGAACGGCACCCTCATCCTGCAAGACTCGGAAGACTATCCCAAGCAATATCTCTTAATCTGGGTCAAAGACAGCATCCTTTACGCGCTTACCGGTCCCGGAAATGGCAGCTCGGCACTGCGGGTTGCCAACTCTCTGAAATAGTGGTCTAATCAGGTCAACTCAACCTGAGCCGGGACCAGGGGACAAACCTGGTCCCGGGTGACCGCTTTTTTCCTGCGCCATGCCAGCCTCCCTCGCCATAGATACGCACGGTTTGCGCAAAGTCTTCGACGACAAAGTCGCCGTCGCCAATTTAACCCTGTCTGTCGAGCAGGGGGAGGTCTTTGGGTTTTTAGGTCCGAATGGAGCCGGCAAGACCACCGCGGTCAAGATGCTCCTGGGATTGATTCGCCCCAGCCAGGGTCAGGCGACCCTGCTGGGCGCGCCGATTGGGGACCGCCGGGCGCGCGCCCGGGTGGGCTTTTTGCCGGAGCACTTTCGCTTCCACGATTGGCTGACCGCCGCCGAATTCCTCAAACTGCACGCCGATTTATACCAGATGCCCCCGGAGATAAGCCGCAGGCGCATCCCAGAACTGCTGGAGCTGGTCGGTTTGACGCCCCATGCCTCTAAAAAGCTGCGCCAGTTTTCCAAAGGCATGCTCCAGCGCATCGGGTTGGCGCAGGCATTGTTGAATGACCCCGATTTGGTGATCCTGGATGAACCCACCTCTGGTTTGGATCCGGTCGGACGCCGGTTGGTGCGGGACATCATCCGCGACTTGCGCCAGCGCGGCACGACGGATTTTCTCAACTCCCACCTGCTAAGCGAAGTCGAAATCACCTGCGACCGGGTGGCGTTCATCAAATTCGGCGAGGTGCTCAAGGTCAGCGCCTTGCAAACCCTGGTGGAAGGCGAGCTCAGCGTCGAAATTCGCGCCCGCCATCTCTCCCCTGAGATTGTCGCCGGATTATCCCGCTGGAGCCAGAACGTGCGTCTGGACGGCGAGCATCTCAACCTCACTCTTCCCGGCGAGGCGGACATTCCCGCCCTGAACCGCTATCTGGTCGAAAACGGCGTGGAAGTGTATTCGTTGCACCCGCAACGCATCTCACTGGAAGACTTGTTCCTCCAAATCGTGGGCACGGATGGAGGGTTGTAAACATGTGCATCTTCACCATTGCCCGCCTCACCTTTCGAGAAGCTTCGCGGCGCTGGATTCTCTGGGCAGCTCTCTTGATGGGCATTTTGTTCCTGGTGATTTATTCCATTGGTTTTAACGAGATTCAAAAAGATGCGCAACGGCAGGCTGGTTCCAACCCGTTGATGCAGTTCAGCGAGATATATAATTTCCTCACCCTGGCAGGACTGTACAGTGTGAATTTCCTCACTGTGATGATGGCAGTGCTCACCTCGGTGGACACGCTCTCCGGCGAAATCGCCTCCGGCACCATTCATACCCTGGTGAGCAAACCGGTCAGGCGCTGGGAGATCGTGATGGGTAAATGGTTGGGGTTCAGCGTCATGCTGCTGCTGTATCTCTTTCTGATGGGAGGCGGCGTTTTGGCGGTGGTGTATCTGCTCACAGGGTATCTGCCGCCCAATCCTGTGCAGGGCATGGCATTGATGGCGCTCAACGCCCTTTTGCTGCTCAGCGTGTCGCTTTTGGGCGGTTCATCCCTCTCCACCCTGGCAAACGGGGTACTGGTCTTCGGTCTCTACGGAGTCGCCTTCATTGGAGGTTGGATCGAACAATTCGGCGCGCTGCTCAATAACCCCACCGCGATTAACATCGGCATCATCTCCAGCCTGATCCTGCCCAGCGAGGCGTTATGGAAACGCGCCGCCTACGAAATGCAATCCCCCCTGGTTGCTGCGCTGGGATTTTCCCCTTTCACCTCCAACTACATACCCAGTACGGCGATGCTTGTCTATGCCGGACTCTATCTGTTGACGGTCATCTATCTGGCTAACCGCCAGTTCAGCCGCCGAGACCTGTAACCCCGTCAAGCCCGGCATAAAATACTTATCGAAATATCATCTACCCCCATTTCAATATAGATATAATAGCTTTTAATTATCCGAAATTTGGCAGCCCCAAATCGGGTGTGCGCAGCGGCGAATCTCACCGAATTTTCACCAATCTAAACCTTGTCAATTTGCGTATATTTAGATACAATCACGGACATTATATATACACAATATATACAATAATATGACAATGGAGAAAATCCAGGAATCCTCCCTCTCGAAATTACGTCTGCGTTGGCTGATGACCGCCCTGTTTGCAGTTCTTTCACTGCTTTCGGGATACAGCCTGCTGACGGTGAACTGGCAGGCAGGTCGAGCTGCCCAATGGTTGCTCCAAGCCAGCCTGGGAGTCCTCTATCTACTTTGGGTGTTGCGGCGCAATCTTCCAACCAACCACCGCATAGGGGAAACGCGGCTCCTCCCCGATTTCGGCGCGGGCAATGTCACCACCGTACTTCGCGGCGGCTTGATCGCATGCCTGCTCGGCTTTCTTTTCCAGCCCCGCCCTGAGGGTTGGCTGGCATGGATGCCCGGAGTTCTGTACACCCTGGCGGTTGTGGCGGATTTCATGGACGGTTATCTGGCGCGGCTCGCCAGGCGCGCCACACGCCTGGGTGAAATCCTGGATATGAGTCTGGATGGCTGGGGAGTTCTGGCGGCTTCGCTGCTCGCCATTCAATACGGACAGGTGCCGCTCTGGTATCTGGCGGTTGCTCTGGCGCGCTATCTATTCATTGCAGGCATATGGTTGCGCCAACGCTTTTCCCTGCCCGTGTTTGAGCTTCAGCCCAGCATTCGGCGGCGCGCCTTTGCCGGGGTGCAGATGGGTTTCCTCTTTTTTATATTGATGCCGTTTTTTGCGCCGCCTGGCACCCACCTCGCCGCGGCAATCTTTGCTCTACCCTTCCTGAGCGGGTTCATCCTGGATTGGCTGACCGTCAGCGGGGTTCTTAAAGCCCAACCGGGCAACACTTCAGGTCTTTTCCAGGTCATTTCGCGAATCAAGGATTTTGCCTCGCAATGGCTCCCCCTGGCTCTACGCCTCCTGGTTGTCATTTTATTGCTTTGGGAACTGAGGCGCCTCCTGGTTATCGGCTCTGAGGCGAGCCTGGATATCCAGACATATCTTACCTCGACCGAGTTCCTTATCCTGACCCTGGCTCAGGTGCTCGTATTGCTGGCGATCTCCCTCGGGGTGGGGGGGCGCATTGCAGCGGTCATTGGGTTGTGCAGCGTTGGATTTCAACAAATGTTTGCCAGCCTCACCCCTGTTCAAATCCTCCTGGTGATCCTGTATATCTCCATTCTCTATATCGGGACAGGTCTTTTCTCTTTATGGAAACCCGAGGAGCGGCTGATTATGCACAGAGCGGGAGAGCGGGCGTCATGAGCAGCTTAAGCCGTTTGTGGAAACCTCGACTGCTGATCCTGGCGTTCCTGGCGTCTGCGCTCTGGTGGGGATTGCGCAACATCCCCCTGGGTGAGATTAGAGCCACTCTCAGCCGTCTCACGCTCGGGCAAATCCTGGTCATTATCGGAATCAATATCCTGGTGTTGGTCGTCTTCACCACGCGCTGGTGGCTGATTTTGCGCGCCCTGGGGCACCACGTCCCCTTTCTCCACCTGGTCGGTTATCGCCTGGCAGGCTTTGGACTCAGCTACTTCACCCCTGGTCCTCAGTTCGGCGGAGAGCCGCTCCAAATTCACCTGATCCGCTCCAGACATCCCATCCCCACCTCCAGCGCCATTGCCGCCGTATCTCTGGACAAGCTCTTTGAGCTTTTGGCAAACTTCTCTTTTCTCGCCCTCGGCATCCTGGCGATTACCCGCAGCAACCTTTTCCAGGACCGCTCCGCTGCGCCCCTCATCCTGCTGGCTGGATTGCTCTTACTCCTGCCTGGCGTCTATCTCCTCAGCCTGCGGGTAGGCTGGAGACCTCTGCGCTGGATCATCCACCGCGCCCCCCGCCGTATTCTGCTTCACCCCTTCGTCCAAACGATCTCCCAGGCATTGCTCTCCTCAGAAGCGCGCATGATCCATTTCTGCCAGCAACGCCTCCCATCTCTGGTAAAGGTGCTGATCATCTCTCTGTTCTCATGGCTTTTCGTGATGACCGAGTACTGGCTTACCCTGGCTTTTCTTGGTCAACGCCTGGAACCGGCTCAGCTCCTCAGTTTATTGGCGGCGGCGCGGATTGCGTTTTTACTCCCCTCGCCAGGCGCTCTGGGCACTCTAGAAGCCAGCCAGATATTGATGATGCAGGCTCTTGGGCTCAGCCCAGCCCTGGCAGTCAGCGTCGCTCTGCTCATTCGCGGGCGCGATCTGGTTTTAGGCAGCCTGGGCTTGGGTCTGGGGTCATACCTCTTGCGGCGCGAGCCATCGAACGCCATGCCGTCCCAGGTGGGCGATTGATTTATTATCTTGATGGAGGAACTCTAATGAACACCAATACAATCAAATTGAACCCAAGGCAAATCAGTATCATCGTCTTGACCATCGCCACGGCGGTCATCCATTTGTTCCTGGCTGCTATCTTTCCACCCATGCGTCTCTTATTCATCCTCAATGGCGTCGGCTTTCTGGCGCTCCTGGTGGGCTATTTCTTACCTCAACTGAGCAACTACCGCAATCTCATCAATTGGGCGTTGATCGCATTTGCTGCGGTCACGGTGGTCGGCTATTTCGTAGTCAATGGAATCAAGCCCGACCCGCTTGGTTGGATCACCAAACTGATTGAGATCGCACTGATCATCTTGCTCTGGTTAGATCGTCGCAAGTAATGTCGTTATTTTCGGATTAGCAAGCATCGAGCGCAAAGTCTGCGCCCGCGTTCCCACTCCCTACGGGGAATTCCAGCTCTGCATCTACACCAACGACGCCGACTCCAAAGAACATCTGGCATTGGTGATGGGCGAGGTCAAAGATCAGGGAGAGATTTTGGTTCGGGTGCATTCCGAATGTTTTACCGGCGACGTGTTGGGGTCGCGCCGTTGCGATTGCGGCGAGCAATTGCAACAAGCCATGTCGCGTATTGCTCAGGCGGGCAAAGGCGTCATTGTGTACCTGCGCCAGGAAGGGCGCGGCATTGGGCTGGTTGACAAACTGAGAGCGTACAACCTGCAGGACCAGGGATATGACACGGTTGATGCCAACCTCGCCCTGGGTCACGAAGCCGATGAGCGCGATTACTCCATTGCGGCGTATATCCTCAAAGATCTGGGGGTTGCCTCAGTCCGCCTGATGACCAACAACCCCGAAAAAATATTGCGCCTGAGGGAGCTGGGTATCCCGGTCAGCGAGAGAGTACCCCTTCAAACCACCGTCTACGCCGATAATGCCTACTATTTGTTCACCAAGGCGCAGAGGATGAACCACCTGCTCAACCTGGCTGCGCTGCCTGTTCCCACGGTGAACGGCAACGGGAACGGTAAAAATGGTTCACATTGAGACCGGTTCATCGAAGTCAGGGAATTCAGGTAAAATCATGGGCGCTCCCTGGTCGCCCTCAACTTCGCCCAAAGCCTGGATGGGAACATCGGCGCTTGTCCGGGTGTATGATTAAGTGAATGATGATTTGACCGTCAGGGGAAAGTTTGACCACGCATGATGCGCCAAACGCTCTACTTCATCGCTCCCGGGCAGGTGAGCCTGCAATCAGAAGAATTACCCCCGTTGCAACCCGAGCAGGTTCTGGTGCAAACCAGCCTTTCGGCAATCAGCGCCGGGACAGAATTATTATTCTACGGGGGGCATTTCCCTCGAGACATCCCTGTGGACGAGAGTCTGCCAGCCCTCAGCCAGGAGAGCGCCTACCCCCTTAAGTACGGCTACTCTCTGGTGGGGAGAGTCATCGCTGTTGGTTCTGCCATCGAAAATGGTTGGGAAAATCGGCTGGTGTTTTCCTTTCATCCCCATGAGAGCCATTTCTACGCCAAAACGAGCGAGCTTATCCCCATCCCCGATGGCATCTCCCTGGAAGACGCCGTCTTCCTCCCCAATATGGAGACCGCGGTCAACCTGGTGATGGATGGGGCTCCGCTGATTGGGGAACGGGTCGTAGTTTTTGGGCAAGGGGTGGTGGGTTTGCTCACCGCAGCTCTGCTGGCGCGGGTTCCTCTGAGCAAACTCATCACATTTGACCGTTATCCTATCCGCCATAGAGCGTCTCTGGAGATGGGCGCATTTGCCAGTTTTGACCCCGACGAGATAACCCAGGCGAAGTCCATCCTCTCTCATGAGGCAGACCTGTCTTACGAATTATCCGGTTCACCAGATGCCCTGAATCAGGCGATCGCCATCACCGGCTACGCCGGGAGGGTGGTGATAGGTTCCTGGTACGGGCAGAAGAAAGCCAGCCTGGATTTGGGAGGGCGTTTCCATCGCAGCCGCATTCGCCTCCTGAGCAGCCAGGTCAGCACGATTGCTCCAGAGTTTAGCGCCCGTTGGGACAAAGGTCGCCGCCTGGCGGTTGCCTGGGAGATGATTCGCCAGATACAACCCTCGCGCCTGATCACCCGGCGCATCCCGTTCGACCAGGCGCAATCTGCCTATGAGATGCTTGATAGAAACCCGGAGCAGAACCTTCAGGTCATTTTTACCTACCACACCAATCATGGGGAGGGATAGCGATGTACCGTGTTGCGGTCTTGAAAGATTTTATCGCCCAGCATTACCTTATTGGGGGCGATTGGGGGTCGGAGAATCAGCCCCACTCGCACCATTATCGCCTCGAGCTGATTTTAGAAGGAGAAGAGCTGGATCAGCATGGTTATCTGGTGGATATCGTGGATATCCAGAACGCCCTGGATGCCCTGACCAGCCATTACACCGATCGAACCCTGAACGACCTGCCCGAATTCGAGGGGCTTAACCCCAGCCTGGAGCGGTTCGCGCGCATCCTTTGCCAGGCGCTGGCTGCCCACATCCAGGCGCCAAACCTGAGCGGGATCAACCTCAACCTTTGGGAGAACGAGTTCGCCTGGGCGTCCTACCGCATCCAATTCAACGATGAGACATAACCAGCGATGAGGCTTGGTCTGGTGATATACGATAGTCTGGAGACAGTCTCCGGCGGCTACCTCTACGATCGCATGCTGGTAAATTACCTGCGGGGTCAGGGGGAGCAGGTGGAGATTATCTCCCTGCCCTGGCGCGACTATTGGCGACGCCTCGGGGATAATCTCTCCCCAGGCGCGTTCAGACGCCTGCGACAGGCTCAGGCGGATATCCTGCTCCAGGATGAACTGAACCACCCATCTTTGTTCTGGCTGAACCGGCGCTTGAAAGCCAGCCACTCAAAATCAATTTCTTCAGGCATACCCGCGGTTGCCAGCCCGCAACCCCACACCCATCCATCGGCAGATATTCCCCTCATCAGCATCGTCCACCATCTGCGCTCCAGCGAAGAACACCCCTCCTGGCTGAGGCGCTTTTATCGGAAGGTGGAAAGCTGGTACCTGTCTTCGGTGGATGGTTTCATCTTCAACAGCCAGACCACCCGCAGGGTGGTTCAGGGGCTGGTTGGCGACTCCCAACCTTCCATCGTTGCCCTCCCTGCTGGCGATAAGCTTAAACCTGAGCTGACGGAAGGCGAAATCCTGGCTCGCGCCCACCAGGAAGGCTCACTGCGCCTGATTTTCGTAGGCAACCTGATTCGGCGCAAAGGTCTGCACCATTTGCTCTCGGCGCTCAGTCAGACGCCCCGTGGCGCAATCAACCTGACAGTTGTGGGCAGGTCGAATCTCGAACCCGCCTATACCAGGCAAATCCAACATCTGGTCGCCCGGCTACATCTGGCGGATCAGGTCCGCTTCCTCGGACAGCAAACGGACGCGGAGCTTGGCGCACTGCTGCGCTCACATCATGTGTTGGTTGTCCCATCCTCCTACGAAGGCTTCGGGATTGTCTATCTGGAAGGCATGGGCTTTGGCTTGCCCGCCATTGGCTCCTCCGCGGGGGGTGCGGCTGAGATCATCACCCAAGGCGTCAACGGATTCCTGATCAACCCCGACGATCCCGCCCACCTGAGCCATCTGCTGACCCATCTCCACCAAAACCGGGGGCGCTTGGCAGAGATGAGCCTGGCGGCTCGTCAGCGTTACCAATCTCACCCCACCTGGGAGCAAACCGGCTCCCAGATTCACGCCTTCCTGAAGACCCTGGCAACCAAAGCCGCAATGAAAACGACATGAACCAACCCGACGATTACCCCTTCACCCGTTACCTTGCCGCCAAGAAGAGCGTGGACGGTCGCGCCCTTAACCTGCATGTCTGGGGGAAGCTGGCGGAATTTCTCTCGCAGACGCCTTCCAACCACACCCTGCGCATCCTGGAAATTGGCGCAGGTATTGGGACAATGATTGAGCGCCTCCTCGAGAGAAACCTGCTCAGACGCGCCGAGTACTGCGCCCTTGATAACAAACCCGAGAATCTCACGGTAGCTCATCAACGTCTCCAAAACTGGGGACGCCGCCACAACGCCGAGGTCGAGAGCCAGCCGAATGCAATCCACATCGAGGGGCATCAGTTCAACCTTCTCGCCTTGTTTGAACTTGCCGATGTCCACCAGTTTATCCACCGCTCAGGCGCATCCGGCTATGACCTGCTCATCGCCCATGCCTTTTTGGATTTGGTGGACATCCCGTCCACCCTCCCCGGTCTGTTGAGCCTCCTTCAGCCGGAGGGGGCTTTCTATTTCAGCCTCAATTTCGACGGCTTAACCCTGCTTGAGCCTGTGATTGACCCGCCGCTGGACGACCTGGTTCAGAATCTCTACCACCAAAGTATGGATACCCGTCTTATAGATGGCAAACTTTCCGGAGACAGCCGCACGGGAAGACACCTCATCACCCACCTGAAAAACGCAGGAGCCGAAATCCTGGCAGCGGGCGCCTCCGATTGGGTCGTCCACCCTCAGATGGGGCATTACCCCGATGACGAGGCTTTTTTTCTCCACTTCATCATCCACACCATAGACCAGACTCTGAGAGGTCACCCCGCGCTCGAGCAGGGCGCATTTGCCGACTGGGTGGCTGAACGCCATGCCCAGGTGGAGCGCGGCGAGTTGGTGTACATCGCCCACCAGCTCGACTTCTTCGGGCGCAAAATCGCCTGACCCTGTCCCTCTTATCTCCAGCGCGCTCGACCTTTCTCCGGCAGTCTCTTACCCTGCCTGTAACCTCCTCTTCTGAGGTACAATCAGGAGCGCTGCTTAATACCCCCGTGGAGAACACCATTGAAGAAGACTCTAAGCTCTTATCGTTTCCTGATTCTCGTTGCTGGCGTTATCGTCATCCTGGATCAGGTCACCAAGATACTGGTACGCTCAAACCTGGATGAAGGCGAAATCTGGGCGCCCTGGAAGTGGCTGCTGCCTTACGCCCGCATTGTCC
>JBBIPD010000013.1:0-19090 GCA_037443025.1 Chloroflexota bacterium | reverse complement strand
TGGATGAATAATCTCTTCAATCGCTTCAAGAGCGGGGAAAACCAAGCCTGGTTGATTTCAACCAGGATGGCTGCAACCGGTGGATACTTTGCATCTTTCATTGTCTTTGGTTTGTTGACCGCCGCTCTGGGACCTACTCTCCCAGGAATGGCGCAGAACACCCACAGCCAACTGGCGCAAATCAGCTTTATCTTCACCGCGCAGTCTTTGGGGTACCTGGTTGGTTCGGTTTTTGGGGGGAGGTTGTTCGACCGTTTCCCGGGGCACCCCCTGTTGGCTGGGGTTTTAGTGGGTATGGCGGTCATGGCTTTTTTCATCCCGATAACCTCGGCTTTATGGTTGCTGATTGGTATTTTTTTCGTTTTGGGCGGTATGCAGGGCGCGCTGGAGGTTGGGAATAATACTTTGTTAGTATGGCTTCATAAGGACGCCGTGGGACCGTATATGAACGCATTGCATTTCTTTTTTGGATTGGGCGCAGTGCTATCCCCCATCATTGTGGTCCGCTCGGTCGCCGCCAGCGGAGATTTTCGTTGGGTATATTGGGGATTGGCGCTGCTCGCCCTGCCCATATCAGCCTGGCTGGGGCGTCTGCCCAGCCCGCGGGATGCAGAGCATCACGAAACCGCCCGGACAAATCAGAGCAAACCGGCTTTGGTGGTTTTGGTTGCAATACTGCTCTTCCTTTATGTTGGGGCAGAGGTGAGCTACGGCGGCTGGGTCTACACCTATGTGATCAATTCGTTTGTTGAGATTGCCGTTGCAGAGGCTGCCCTGTTAACCTCGGCGTTTTGGGGGGCTTTCACGGTTGGCAGATTGCTCTCGATTCCCCTGGCGGTACGGGTGAAATCAAGTGTTGTCCTTGTGGTTGATTTGATAGGTTGCCTGGTCAGTCTTGGATTGATAATTTTATTTCAGGGCTCATTGGCTGCCCTATGGATGGGTACGCTTGGTCTCGGTATTTTTATGGCGGCTTTCTTCCCCACCACGGTGACGCTGGCGGGTCAGCGCATGCGCATTACCGGTCGGGTGAGCGGCTGGTTTTTTGTTGGCGCAGGAGCCGGGGGGATGATTCTCCCCTGGGTGATTGGACAGTTGATCGATCCTGTCGGACCGCGGGTGGTGATGGGATTGATTTTGGTGGATTTGTCCCTTGCGCTGTTCGTGCTGGCGCTCTTTTTATCTATGGCTTCTCCCGCCAGGCAATCCCAGTCCGTTGAGTTTTAGGAGTTGGCTTCAGGAGGGTAGCATGCCCAGGGATGACGCCCGGCGGTGGGATGCGCGCTATACCCAGGATGAGCGGTTCTCCACTTTTACCCAACCCCGCCCTTTCTTAGTCGAACAATCCAACTGGTTGCCTGAGAGCGGACTGGCGTTGGATGGGGCGATGGGATTGGGGGGCAATGCAGAGTTTTTAATGGGGCGCGGTCTACGGGTGGTTGGGGTGGATATCTCCTGGGTGGCTTTGCGTCAGGCAAAAAGGCGCTTGCCAGAGTTGATGGCTTTCCAGGCAGATCTTCCAAGAGTCCATCTGGCGGATGAGGTTTTCGATGTGATTATCAATTTTTATTATTTGCAGCGCGATCTCTGGGCAGGTTTTCGGCGGTGGCTGCGTCCAGGGGGAATCCTGATATTTGAAACCCTGACCCGCGAGATGCTGGAAATCCAGCCGGATACAGACCCGGATTATTTATTGGAGAGCGGTGAACTTTCTACGGCTTTTAAGGATATGGAGACCCTGGTTTATCGAGAAGAAAGAGCGGTGTCGCGCGGTGGGCGTCCGTGTGCAGTCGCCAGTCTGGTCGCGCGCCGACCGTTCACAATTTCTTCGCCCGTGTAGCGAAATAAGTGGACGTGAATTGAGATAACGGTGTCTCAGGATCAAATGGGACGAACACATTTGAAACCGGGTGGAAGATCAAATCGAATTCCTCGTTGGAAAACATGGACAAATCTGCCATGTCGCCCTCGATGGTGGTTATTTCGAGGTTTTCGCGTTGAGCCACCTGACGATCTCGCTCTAACTGGAGTGGGGAGTTATCCAACGAGGTCACGTTTGCCCCCGCCGCCGCCAGGATGGGCGCCTGCTGCCCTCCTCCAGAAGCCAGGCACAGGATGTTAATTCCGTGTAAATCGTTGGGGAACCAGTCTCGCGGGACCGGTTTTATAGGCGTCAACAAGAGCGACCATATCCCATTTCGGGCAGAAGCGACCTGCTCCGGGCTGACAGGTATGGTCCAGCGATTGCCTTGCTCAACCTGCTTGTTCCAGGCTGATTTGTTATAGGATAAGATATCCATCCCGACTCCAAAGACAGAAGAGCCGAAGGATATTCCCTCCGGCTCTTTTCTGTGCGTGAATATTCAAGATTGCTTCCGTTTGATCAGGATAAGCACGTTGCCGCCCTCGGGTGAATATTCATAGCGGACTTCGTCCACCATTTTCCGCATCAGGTAAATTCCCACCCCGCGAGGCTTCAGTTTTTCCAGGGGGACATTCACCTGTGGATCGGGAACTGACTGCGGGTTGAACGGGCGACCACGATCGCGCAGAATAACCGTAAGCCCTTCATCGTTGACGATCACCGAGCAGACCATTTCGCCCCGGTTTTCACCGCCATAAGCGTGGTCAATGATGTTGCTACAGGCTTCGTCAACCGCGAGCTGGACGGCATAGACAGCTTTATTGCTCAGCCCTGCTTTTTTGGCAGCTTTTCCTACGAACTCGCTCACACGTGGCAGGCTCTCAAAACTGCCAGGAAAGGAAACGGTATCCATCCCAGAATATACACCAGATACAAGATAATTAGAAACTACCAACAGCCGCAGTGATATCGTTGTAAATCTTAAAATAGGATCCCATGCCAACCAATTCAAGCGATTCGCGAATGTTATCCTGAACATTGACCAGCACGACTTCGCCTCGCTTGTAGCGTTTGCATTTTTTCTGGGCGTCAATCAGAACCCACCAACCTTTGCTCGACATAAAGTTGACTTCGGTCATGTCGAAGACAATTTTATATCTCCCAGCTTCCACAATGCTGTTCAAGGCTTCTTCCAGACGGGGGGCGGTGCTGCTATCAATCCGTCCGACCGCTTTAACCACATCACAACGTTTGTATTCGGTGGAAGTAACCTCCATCGTTCAGCCTCCTCTGCATGAGTTATACATTTGACGCAAGGATTATATCATGACCATTAACGGCGAGACTTCATCATCCCGGAGATCATGCCAAACATGAACCCGGCGGTGGTCAACGCTGCCAATAAAATTTTTGTCCTATCTAAAACAGGTTCCATCCGTACACCTTCCGGTGTGGCAATGACCAAAGCCACCGGGCGAGAGAAGGTGTAACCTCCACCTCCGCCGCCGCTCCCATAGCCTGCGCCAGAAGATGGTTCTTTTTCCTCACCTGGTTTATCAGCGTCCTCATCCTGCGGTTTCTCACCCTCAAAGCCGCCGCTCCCGAATCCAAATCCCATACCGCAAAATACTTCTGCTGTTGGGATAATGAGCATATCGCCGCTCTTTATCGGCTTGCCATACACTGCATCCACATCAGCGGTTGAGATAAATTGGTTGAGGGTATTTTCCATCGTGGACATCCCTTTTTCGGGGTCTATCTGGGTAACTTGATCGGGGGATAGAATGTTTTTGCTATTCATTTATTTTTCTCCTTAATCCGTTGATTGAGGGTGGATACCAATAAAAATAATCCGCCAAGGAGTCCAATTCCGTAGATGGTGAACTGGATGCGGCGGGTTACATCTGGGATAGGGATGATATCTTCCCTCCCATCAGGATATTGAACCAGTATAGAGACCGGTCGGTTCCAGATAAATCCTGCTGGCAATCCCGGCAGGGTGATTTGGAGGCTCTGAGCAAAGGGGATGAGACGAGTTTTACCAATACGCAGGGTTTGACCGGGGTGGGTTTCCGCCCGTAACTGTGGTTTCATCATCTATTCCTTATCGCCGCTCTCGTTCGGGGGGGCGTCGGCTGAAGCGACATTTCGCAATCGAGCGGCGGCTTTTTCAAGTTCGCTGTTAATCGTTTGGAGAGCACTCAGCAACTCCTGGCGCAACTGCGCCTCTGCCTCTCCTCTCCTGACTCGCTCACGCAGGTCGTCAATCTCAGCTTTTAATTGCTGACCTGTGGGGCTTTGTTTGAAGTCTTCCACCTGGCGCTCGACTGTTTGGGTGATGCCGTTCAGACCTTCTTCAATCTCTTGTTGGAGCTTTTTTCGTTCGGGACTCTCCCAGGCAGCCTGCAGGGTTTGGACCAGGTTCTCGCCCAGCCTGCGCAACGCGTTGGCTAAATTCTCTTCATCGGGTGGTTTTTCGCTCATTTTTACTCCTTTGGACGCCATTCGACTTAAATGGACTTCTAAAGAAACCATCTGGATATATAATCCTATTGTGCCTTATTCTGCTGTCCCCGGCAAGGGTAGAACCATGGGTTTTTCTATGGTTATCAGATCAACCCAATCAGATAGCGAACGAAGCCGATTTTGCTTCCGCATTGACCCTTATCTTTAGCTATCAATCCAAGAGCAGGTCAAGTGATTTATGAAACATCCTTTTGAGCAGATTCCCGGAAACCTGGCTAAAGCGATTTTTGGAGGATTATTCATCCTCACCTTGCTGCTCATGGTCTTGATGAATCTCATCGGCGCGCCATTGGAGACAGCAGCCGCGCCATATGGGATTATTTCATATGAGCTGGCTGGCAATTCCAAAAATGCGCTGAAAATTCTGGCGTCATGGGGCGAGATTGCGCGTCAGAAGGCAGCCTTTAGCCTGGGTTTGGATTATCTCTTCATGGTCGTTTACTCAACCACAATCGGGTTGGGATGTATCCTGGCTGGCAGAGCAATGGTTGAGAGGGATGTTAGCCTGGGGAAGGTGGGTTTACCCCTGGCATGGGGGCAATGGGCGGCAGCCGGATTGGACGCCCTGGAGAACATTGGGCTTGTATTGATTTTGTTCGGATGGGATGCTCAATTATGGGCTCCCCTGTCGCGTTGGTGCGCCATATTGAAGTTCAGCCTGATTTTTCTTGGAATCACCTATTCTCTGCTTGGATTGGCGCTCTCAATTGGGTTGAAGCCAAAAACCAGACCACTCCAATAAAATAGCGCCGCGACTTTGTCAAAACTATGGCGTATATAAATAAACACAAAAATCAGGAGAAAGTCCATGAATAAAATTGCGATATTGCTGATGATTACCGTCCTCGCCCTGTCTGCTCTGGCTTGTGGGATAACCATTAATTTTCCGGTAACCAATCTGGAGACCGGTCCGACGGTCACCGATGATATTTACGTTCCATTGACTTCATCCAGCTTACCGATGGAGTTGACTCTTGCGTTTGGCGCAGGCGAATTACGGGTTTCCCCTGGGGCGCGTGATGCCCTGGTGCAAGGCAGCGCGACCTATAATTTACCCGATCTCAAGCCCGAAGTGTCGGTGGATAATAACCGGGTGCGCATCGAAACGGGCGAGTTGGAAATCGGCGGCATCCCGAATTTGCGCGGCGAGTATAAAAACGAATGGGACTTAAAACTTTCGGATGTGCCGATGGATATCAGGATTAGCGCTGGCGCATATAAGTCCAGGATAGATTTGGGAGGTCTCTCCATCTTATCCCTTTCGGTGAGCGATGGCGCGGCAGAGGTAGAACTCGATTTTTCCCAACCCAATCGGGTAGAGATGAGCACCTTGCGCTATGAGACAGGCGCGTCCTCGGTAACCTTGCGGGGTCTGGCGAACAGTAACGCCCAATCGGTCGTCTTCAAGGCTGGGGCTGGAGAATATACCCTGGATTTTTCGGGCGAACTCCAGCGAGACATGGATGTCAAAATTGACACTGGGATGAGCAGCACGACCATTGTGGTGCCAAAGGGCGTTTCCGCCAGGGTGCTATACGATGGGGGACTTTCGAATGTGGATGTCAGTGGCGACTGGGAAAAGGTTGGCAACGATTATTATCTGGCAGGCGAAGGACCTCGCATCACGATTAACGTGAATCTGGGTGCGGGTAATTTGGAATTGCGCAACCGTTAATCTATCCATCGGGTTGAATCAACAAAGCCCTGCACATCTGAGTATGAGGCGCAGGGCTTTTTGGTTGATGTTATTTAAGCACCCAGGCTACATTTCCAGAGCTTTGTAACCGGGTCCTTTTGAGAAGTAATCGTAGTTGAGTTGAATATCGGGTGTGAGGTCCACGACCTCGCCTGCCTCTAACTGGCGTACACAATCCAAAACAACCGGCTCGCCGTGATGATTGGTTCCCTCGTAATGACCTGTCAAGCCCACCCGGCTGATATACTCGCCGCCTTTTGCCTCGTAGGCAGAAGGCACCTCATCTTCGGGGAAGATCGCCTCATATGGACATTCTGGGATGCAGGCGCCGCAATCAATGCACGTGTCGGGATCGATGTAGTACCAGGGCCACTCGCTGATCGGCTTGCCTGGCACGATGCACTCGACGGGACAAACTTCGACACAACCGGAGTCTCGCAAGCACAGGCTGGTAATGATGTGAGTCATATGTATCACCTCCGTATTTGGTATTGAGGGGAATCGAATCGAGTAAATTTATTTTACCTCAAATATTGGTCAATTACATCAGTTTAATAAAAAATGTGACAAATGCTTGAGTTGGAGATGATTTTTGGTATATCTCCTATACTCGTCTCGGTCTCTTACAACCGGGTAATTTTATAGAAAATACTCATATTATTCTCTTAATCTTGACAAGTGTTTCTTTTAAAAGTATTATCTAAACCGCTATTAAGCTCGGACAAGGTTATCCCTTGCTTTGCAAACCCAAAATATCTAATACGAGGAGGTAAAAATGCTCTACAAACTTTTCCAGAAGTTGGATGCTAAGTTTTCATTTGAACTCGCCCAGGCGCATTGTGATATTCCATGCGGCATATACGATCCAATCACAGCTCAAATTGCGGCGCTCACCGTGGTGCGCATGATTGATTTAATGGCAGACCTTGAGGCAAAGGGAGCGCACGACGCTGCCTATCATAATTCTATGGCGCGTTACGTTGCAGTGAAAGAGGAGCATGCAGAAAAAGCCAAACACGAGATTCGGGTGATTTGGGGCGATTATATTAAAGCCCAACATATCGAAAAACATCCAGGCGTGAGCGATCTGGTGCATAAGATCATGCAACTCGGCTCAAAAGCCCGCCAGACCAACGATCGAGATAATGCGGTTCAATTGGTGGAGGCGATTAACGAATTTGCCGAGATCTTTTGGGACACGAAAGGGATTGCAACCAAGAGAGCAAAAGCGCCGTATAACCCTCCGCTGGAAATGGTTTATCCTGCTCTCTGATGTTGAAAATTATGAAAGTGTCGGGCGAAAGCCTGGCGCCGCAATTCCACGAAGGGGATTTTGTCTTGATTGCCAAAATCCCCTTCGTTTTGAATCGTCTCAAACCAGGCGATGTGATCGCTTTTTATCACCCAGAATACGGGGTGATGATTAAAAAGATAGATTTTATCCTGCCTGGAGGGACCGAGTTCTTTGTCGTCGGCACTCACCATCTCAGCCTGGATAGCCGGCTCTTTGGTCCGATAAAAAGAGGCGAGCTGATTGGCAAAGTGATTTGGCATATCCGTAAACCCAGGTGAATTCGTCCTCACCCTCCCCTAGAATACCTCCTTTGTTGGTTTTGACCATCGGCATTCTGGCGGTCTCAACTGCTTCGGTATTTATTCGTTATGCCCAGCAGGATGTGCCTTCTTTGGTCATTGCCGCCTGGCGTTTGAGCTTGGCGACAATTATCCTGACCCCCTTCGCCTTTCATCAAAAAAGGCTGGAATTAGCTGCTTTGAGGCGCAGGGATATGACTCTGGCGCTCCTATCCGGTTTTTTTCTGGCGCTTCATTTTGCTACCTGGATCACCTCGCTTGAATTTACCAGCGTTGCCAGTTCGGTGGTCCTGGTGACGACAACCCCGTTGTGGGTGGCTCTGTTTTCTCCCCTTGTCATCAAAGAACCGATTACCCGGGCAATCCTGTTGGGGATGCTGATGGCGCTTATCGGCGGAGTCGTCATTGGTTTGAGCGATACCTGCGGCATCGTTGGCGCTCGTCTGGTATGCCCCCCGCCAGCGGAATTTTTCAGGGGCGAGGCTTTCCTGGGAGATTTATTGGCTCTCACCGGGGCGTGGATGGCAGCCGCATATGTGCTGATTGGGAGACAGCTGCGGGGTAAGATGTCCTTGCTGGGGTATATTTTCCTGGTTTATGGGATGGCAGCGCTTGTGTTGGTTTTGATTATGCTCGCCTCGGGGCAGCGGGCATTTGGCTACCCGTCTCTGGCTTACCTGTGGATGTTCTTGCTGGCATTAATCCCTCAGTTGTTAGGGCATTCATCTTTCAACTGGGCTTTACGTTACCTTTCAGCCGCATACGTCTCTATCACGCTTCTTGGCGAACCCATCGGATCGACCATCCTGGCGTATTTTTTATTGGATGAGACTCCAACCCTCCTTAAGGTTTTTGGTGCTATACTTATTTTATTCGGGATATTGATCGCTTCTCAGAGCGAAATGCATAAAAAAGGCGTGTGATTGATAGATGCCAGGGAAAAAGATCACCCAGCTTCCAAAATCTGAGACAGCCGAGCAGCAGAACCAAAATCAACCACCAACCCAGGGGTTACTCACACAACTCTCAGGGACAATGCAACGTTACCTGGCGGATATCGGGGGGGTTGTTTTACTGGCGTATGTCGTGATGACCTTGCTGGCGCTCGCGTTGCCGGAACTGACGCGGGGTGTACTGCTCTCGTGGTGGGCTGGATTTCTTTGGGTTTGGTTTGGCTGGGGTAGCCTGTGGATCGTTCTGGCTATTGGCGCTACCGGCTTGTTGATTCTACGCCAGCATTATGCAAGACCTGGCAGGAACAGGGTGAAGATTCCCTGGGGACGCGTGTTTGCTCTTGAGGCAGCCGCGCTCACTTCACTGGCGTTCCTCTCTGCCCTGGGCGGCACATCCCTCGCCAGGGCAGAAGCAGGGATGGATGGCGGGCGGATTGGTTGGGGGCTTTCGTATCTGCTGGGCATGGTTTTAACTCCGTTAGGTCTATCGGCAACTCCATTTCGTTTAATTCTGCTAGGGATTACCCTGATCTTTTTCCTCATCCTCGGGCTTGGCATGGCGACCCAGTTGGTCAGGTGGGCGCAGCAGAAAATACCGGCGGAAGGGACGGGCGAAGAGTTAGAGACTTTGGTTAATTCGGGCATCAGCGTGGCTCCGATACAAGGACAGGAGACGACCGGAGTCTCCCCAGCCGCTAGCCGCAAGAAACGCCAGACGCTCCCTCCCGAATTCCGTAAGAAATTTCGTTTGGAGCCCGATGAAGAGATCTTGCCCGGCGCAACACCCCTGCCTCGAGATGAGCGTCTGCCGCCCCTGGATCTGCTGGTAAGCGAGCAATCAGTGCGCCCCGATGAGAGAGATATCAACATGACCGCCGGTTTAATCGAAAAAACCCTGGCGGAGTTTGGAATTCCTGCCAAAGTGGTCGGTTTTCGGGTGGGACCGACTGTGACTCAGTTTGCGTTGGAGCCGGGTTTTGTCGAAAAGGGGGCGGGCAACGGCGAGGGCGAGGCTGCTCGACAAAAGGTGCGCGTCTCTCAGATTTCTGCTTTGGGGCGAGATCTGGCACTTGCCCTGTCAGCCGAGAGGTTACGCATTGAAGCTCCCGTGCCGGGCAGACCTTATGTAGGGATCGAAGTGCCGAACGCTCGCACCAGCGTCGTGCGTTTGCGTCCAATTCTGGAGACCGAGCTTTTTTACCGCCTGAATTCGCCGCTGGCGATTGCCCTGGGACGGGATGTCTCCGGTCAGCCGATTGTTGCCGACCTGGCGCGTATGCCGCATCTGTTGATCGCCGGGACAACCGGCTCGGGAAAATCGGTTTGTATTGCCGCATTGACCACCTGCCTGGTGATGAATAACACCCCGGAAGACTTGCGCCTGGTGATGATTGATCCCAAGATGGTTGAACTTGTGCGGTTCAATGGGATGCCCCACCTTTACGGCAAAGTGGAAACAGATTTGGAGAGAATTTTGGGCGTTTTACGTTGGACGGTATCAGAAATGGACCGCCGCTACCGTCTGTTGGAGGCAACCCACTCCCGCAACCTGGACAGTTATAATCGGAAAGCCCGCCGACGCCGGGGCGAGGAGACGCTGCCGCGGATTGTGGTGTTGATTGACGAGCTTGCTGATTTGATGATGTCTGCGCCAGAACAGACCGAGCCTGCTCTGGTGCGATTGGCGCAGATGGCGCGCGCCACGGGGATTCACCTGGTTTTAGCCACCCAGCGCCCCAGCACCGATGTGGTGACCGGTTTGATTAAAGCCAACTTCCCGGCGCGGATTTCTTTTGCGGTCGCTTCCTCGATTGATTCGCGGGTCATTCTAGACACGACCGGCGCAGAATCGCTCCTGGGGCGGGGCGATATGCTCTTTCTACCACCGGAGGCGTCTGCTCCAATTCGCTGCCAGGGCGTTATGGTCAGCGATCCCGAGGTTGAGAGGGTGATTACCTATTGGCAAAAGGTGGTTCATCAGGAAGAAGCTGAACCGGCGCCCTGGGAGGAATTGCTCGCTCAAGAGACGTTTCTGGCTGACCGGGATGATCTGATTCAAAAAGCGATTGAGGTGGTAACCGAAACCCGCCGCGCCAGCGCCTCCCTTTTGCAACGCCGTTTGCGGATAGGCTATCCCCGGGCAGCGCGTCTGATTGATGAACTCGAAAAATTAGGGATTATCGGACCGGCGCAGGGAGGCGGTCGCGAACGAGAAGTTCTGATTGAACGTGAGGAGGATCAATAACGCCTATCACCTCTGACGATGTTGTATAATCCATCAAATTCCATGTGATTGGCTGAAAGAATTTATCCATGGAAATATGGTTTATTCAGCCATTCACATAAGCAATTCGCCGCAGGCAACAACCTGATTTATAAAATTACTTTCGGCGAATTGCATAGAATCTTACCCGTATTAATCGGTTTGAATTTGAGTTGCTGTTTTATCGAGATAAATTGAGAATGGAGAATAATCCTTTGGCTCAGAGATTGGCTGAAAAGAAAGAACCCATGACCTTTACAGACCTTATGCGTTCGCGGTTCAAAGGAATATTAGATCGTCTGGCTGGCTTTTTAAACCACCTGGGTTTGATGCCCAACACAGTCACCATCATTGGCTTAATCGGCAACACAATTGGGGCATATTTCCTGGCTCGGGGGGAGATGACAATCGGAGGGATTTTCATATTATTGATGGGTCCGGTGGACGCGCTGGATGGTTCGATGGCGCGCCTGCGGGGCGAGCCAAGCGAGTTCGGCGCATTTGTCGATTCGGTGACGGATCGCTACTCCGAATTGGTGATCTTTGGCGCTTTGCTTTTGTATTATTCTCTGCAGGGTGAGTGGTTGCCTGCGCTCCTGGCATATCTGGCTGCGGCTGGCGCGGTTTTGGTTTCCTACACCCGAGCTCGGGCTCAATCGTTGGGTTTCGAAACCAAAGTGGGTATCCTGACCCGTTTTGAACGCTATCTGGTTTTAGCTCCCTGTCTGGTTTTCAATATCCCCCTGGTGGCGCTTTGGATCTTAGCCGTGCTGGGTAATCTTACCGCCATCCAACGAATTTATGATGTGCGTCGCAAAGTTCACCAGAACTGGGATAAGTAAATCATCTTAGTCATTTCGAGGTAATCTATGCCAACCGGGTTTCAACTTGGACCGCTTTACATTCGTTTTTATGGCATTATTTTGATGCTGGGGGCTGTCGCCGCCGCTTTACTGGCTGAACGGGAAGCGCGCCGGCGAGGGCAAAACAGCGAAATCGTCTGGGATGGGTTAATCTGGGTGCTGATTGGCGGAATACTCGGCGCGCGTATCTGGCACATCCTCACCCCGCCTCCCTCGATGGTGGAGGCTGGATTTACCACGCGTTATTACCTGACCCATCCCTTAGATATGCTAGCCATCTGGCATGGCGGGTTAGGCATCCCTGGGGCAGTCATCGGCGGGGTGCTTGCGCTGTATCTTTTCTCCCGAAGGAGAAATTTAGAATTTATCCTGTGGTTGGATATCGCCGCGCCTGCGCTTGCCCTGGGTCAGGCGATTGGTCGTTGGGGTAATTTTGTGAACCAGGAGTTATATGGCGCTCCTACAAATCTGCCCTGGAAGATCTATATCCAACCCCAATACCGCCTGCCAGAATTTCAGGATCAGGCTTACTATCATCCTCTTTTCTTGTATGAATCGCTCTGGTGCCTGGGAATAATGATTTTTTTACTCTGGATAGGCAGACGTAAGGCAGATTGGTTGATTACCGGAGACATCTTTTTATTCTATTTACTGCTTTATCCCCTTGGGCGGTTCTTACTGGAATTCATACGCCTGGATGCATCTCAAATTGCCGGGATTAACGCAAACCAGACCTTCATGGCAATCGTCGGGTTGGCGGCGGTGGCAATCTTGCTCTGGAGGCATTACCTTAGAGGTCGTGTAAAAACAAGTGAATAATTGACAGAATTGTCAGTAAAATTTGGGGGTTTTTGGCGTAAAACTACTATGAGAATGTTGTTCCATAAACAGTATCAGCTTGTCAGTTGTCTCTCAGGGAGCGCGGGCTTATCCTTAGACAGATTGATTTTTTATCCGATGGTAACTTGAAAAAAAGCTGATTCGAGAGACGCAGGAATTGCATGATTATCACCCAGGATTTGAGCAAACAATTTGGAAACCTTTGGGCGGTTGATGGCGTGAACTTGAGGGTAATGCCTGGAGAAGTCCTGGCGTTGTTGGGTCCGAATGGAGCCGGAAAAACGACCACCGTCCGCATGCTCACCTCAATCTTGAAACCTACTCGAGGCGAGGCAAAGGTCGCAGGGTTTGATGTTATCACTGAACCGGAAAAAGTCCGTGCATCGGTAGGCGTGTTGACCGAGCAACATGGCTTATATGGGCGGATGAAAGCATTGGAATATCTGGAATTCTTTGGGCAGATATACAACATGGATATTAATTTGCGTCGCGCTCGGGCAGCTCAGCTATTGGACGATTTCGGTCTGACCAGGGACGCCGCACGCCGGATTGGGGATTTTTCCAAAGGAATGCGTCAAAAGCTCGCCCTGGCGCGGGCGATGCTTCACGACCCCCCGGTGTTGCTGCTGGACGAGCCAACCTCCGCCATGGATCCGGAGAGCGCCCGCCTGGTGCGAGATTCAATCTGTGAATTGCGTTCTGGCAAGAGGGCAATTATCATCTGCACCCATAACCTGGCGGAAGCCGAAGAATTAGCGGACCATATTGCGATTATCCGCAATGGGAAAATTATTGCCAGTGGTAGCATCTCTGAAATAAAAGCCTCGACGCATGGACCGTTGGAGTACGAAGTGAAATTTGCATTCCCACTCAACGGTCAAGATTTAGCCAGCGTTTTGCCTGAAGGGGTCGAAATGACCGGTAAGGGCGAGACCTGGATTAGAGTCAAAACCGACAACCCCGCCAAGAGCAATCCCCTTTTGCTTCGTCAGTTATTGGCGCTCAACTACCCTGTGGTCGGCATGCGCGAGGTCACGCGCAGCCTGGAAGAGGTTTATCTGCAGGCAATAAATCGAACTCAGGAGAATGCACAGGATGTTTAGCCGGATTTGGGCGCAAATTGCTCCGGCGTTGGTCATCACCCGCAGAGAAGTAAAAGACCAGACGCGGGATTGGCGGATTGTCTTACCAATTATCCTGCTGACTCTATTCTTCCCGGCGCTGATGAACTTCACCGCCCGGCGTATCGTCGGCTTTGTGGAGGGATACGGCGCGTCGATTATTGGGGAGCGCCTGATTCCCTTCCTGTTGATGGTGGTGGGATTTTTCCCAATCTCCATTTCTCTGGTGATCGCCCTGGAGAGTTTCGTTGGAGAGAAGGAGAGGCGGAGCATTGAGCCATTGCTGAGCAGCCCACTGACAGATGGGCAATTGTATCTTGGAAAATTATTGGCTGCAGTGATACCGCCTTTATTTGCCAGTTACCTGGGAATCGGCGTATATCTGATTGGGGTCTATCGTCAGGTGGGATGGAAGCCTGACCCCATATTAATCACCCAAATCTTGCTTTTAACCTCGGTGCAGGCGTTGGTGATGGTGAGCGGCGCGGTGGTCATTTCATCTCAGACCACCTCGGTGCGGGCGGCGAATCTGATGGCGTCTTTTATCATCATCCCGGTGGCGTTGTTACTCCAGGGAGAAAGTGTGGTGATGTTTTGGGGCAACTATTCGGTTCTGTGGTGGGTAATTCTTGGATTGCTGGTCATCGCTGGTTTGCTGATTCGCACCGGCGTTGCTCACTTCAGCCGTGAGGAGTTGCTGGGTCAGGAACTGGATATGCTCAACCTGCGTTGGGGATGGCGCGTTTTCGTGTCTGAGTTTCGGGGCGGCGTCGGGTCTATCTTCGATTGGTATCGGCAGGTCATCCGGATGTTTTCGGGCAAGATGAGGTTGCCGCTCATTTTGACCACGTTAGCCTTAATCGTCGGAGCGTGGATTGGCAGCAGTCAGGCAAAAGTTTTCATACTGCCCCCTGGGACACTGGACTGGGGTGAGGTCAATCATAATTTTCTGGCAGGTAATGAGGTGATTGACTTTTTTACCCTGGACGGGGTGAGTTTGGTCTGGTTGCATAATCTCCGGGCAGTGCTTCTCGCCTCAATTCTCGGGATGTTCTCGTTTGGCGTTTTGGGGGTCATCGTGATGATGCTGCCTCTGGTGCTGGTGGGTTATTTTACTGCCAGCCTGGCTGCTACCGGAGTTTCACCAGGCTTGTTTTTAGGCGCTTTCATCTTGCCGCATGGGATTTTGGAAGTCCCGGCGATCATTCTGGCGGGAAGCGCCATTTTACATCATGGCGCTACGCTTGCCGCCCCGGCTCATGGTCAAACCGTTGGAGAGTCTTTCTTACGCTCGTTGGCAAATATGCTGCGGGTGATATTGGGTTTGGTCCTCCCATTGTTGCTTGGGGCTGCATTTCTGGAGGTTTTTGTTACTCCACGCGTCATCGCCTGGTTATTTGGAGGTTAAGCCCGCGTTGATACGTTGCCTGAACCTTAAATGGGGGGAACATTGATAAAAGTAGTTATTTTGGGGTCGGCTGCCGCTGTTGGGGATGAGAGCCATGCCAATACACACATGGTCCTTGCGGCTCAGCAGCGGATGGTATTGGTAGATTGTCCTGGAGAGCCACTCCTCCGCCTGAAGGCTGCCGGGCTGGATTATCAGCGCCTGACAGACGTGATCCTGACCCATTTTCATCCGGACCATGTCTCTGGCTTGCCCCATTTCTTGATGAATCTCTGGCTTTTGGGGCGTAAAAATTCGTTAAATATCTATGGTTTAGCGCATACGATTGAGCGGACAAAGAAGCTGATAGATTTGTTCGAGCTGCTGAGCTTGCCCGGCTTCTTCCCAGTTGACTTTATCCAATTGCCGCAGCAAGAAATATGTCCTGTATTAGAAAGCGAAGATGTCCGGATATATTCTTCCCCTGTTCGCCATATCATCCCGGGTCTGGGCTTGCGAGTGGAAGCGCGACTCTCTGGAAAATCGTTAGCCTATTCCAGCGATACAGAGCCTTGCCCAGAGGTAGTTCGCCTGGGATATCAGAGCGACGTGTTAATCCATGAAGCCACGGGCGCGGGTTTTGGGCACTCTTCGGCTGGACAGGCAGGTGAGATTGCCCATCAGGCGGGGGTGAAAAGACTGGTGTTAATTCATTACCCTGTCGTAAATCAGACTGATATAAGGCAGAAGGTTAATCAGGCAATGGAACACTTCAGCGGAAGGGTGGATCTCGCTGAAGATCTGATGCAAATTGAGTTGTAGGCTTGGCGACACCTGACAGGGGTAAGGACCGGGTTCCCTCCCCCAAATCGCCAATTTACCACCCCTCTATAAAGGGGATCCATTCCACGTTCTCGTTCAAATGTCTGCCAAAGAGGTATTCTGCTGAGGCTGGCGGCTCGCCTGGTTGGCGGAGTAAATGCATGTGGGATTGTTCAAGTGTCCTGCCACCTTTGCGATGGTTGCAGCTTGGGCAAGCGGCTACCAGATTTTCCCAGGAATGATCGCCTCCCAGGCGGCGGGGGACGATGTGATCAATCGTCAGATAAGGTGAACGTTCACCACAATACTGGCAGGTGTAATTATCTCGGCGCAGCACCTCGCGTTTGGTCAGGCGCACTCGAGGGCGAGGGCGCTTGACCATTTTCTCCAAACGGATAATCGAAGGGGATGGGTAGATTTGATTGACGGTGTGAATATAGCCTCGCCCGTTCAACACCAGGCTGGCTTTTCCGGTCAGAATCAAGCCAATGGCGCGGCGCGATGTGCAGACGTTGATCGGTTCAAAGTTGGCATTCAAAACCAGGACAGGCTTTTGCATACCCAATTCCAATCTATAATGCGCGAATTATAGCACGGGAGGGACGCGAATTACCTGAAAATGGCGGGTGGTATAATCCAGGTATGCAACCGCAGGTCAGTGAGATTGATGCTCGACTCTACCGCCCGGAGCTTATCCCTCGTCGGGGGGAGTTTATCGCCTGGATATCAACCGGACTCATAGGGTTAACCGTCATCATTCTGTATTTGACTCATCAACGAGTCAGTTGGGTTCTCCTTGGATTGCTGATATTCTTGTTGCTCTCTGCGGCTGTGATTAGCCTGGGGAATTGGATGGACCGGCGGACGATTATTCGGATTGAAGCGGATGGCATCGAGTATTTTAATGGTCTTCGGCGGGTCAGGTTGCCCTGGAGTGAGGTGGTGGACGTGCACGTTTCTTCGGCTGCCTGGGGGAAGAGGGTTCAGGTGCGAGGTGAACGGGGGTTCTTTATCTTCCATACGCTTGGCGAGGTCAGGCATAAGGGAGAACTTAAAGGGCGGATGGGTTTTGAGGCGGGCGATGAGATTTTGCGCCACATCGTATTGAAGAGTCACTTGCAAATCGTAGATGATACTGGCGGCGGTTATTATTACGCCCGTCATTAGCCATCCCTCGGCTGAGTGAGGCGCGCCCTCGCCGAGGGTGCGCCTTTTTTATTTCTGGCATGTTTATGGAAAAAGAATCATGGGTTGATGAGAATCGGATAAAATAAAGTGATTTTTGCCCAGGAGTATATATACGATGAAAATGTCAATAGATGAGCAGGTCCAATATCTCATGCGGGGAACAGAATACGGCGATGACTCCCTCAAACAAGCCATGACCAATGAGCTACGGCAGAGGTTGTTGGAAGCTGAGAAAGAAGGGCGTCCTCTGCGCGTCTATTGCGGCTACGACCCGCGCACCGCTGATCTCCACCTGGGGCATACCATTACCATGCGCAAGTTGCGCCAATTCCAGGAGTTGGGGCATGAAGTCACTTTTCTGGTTGGGACGTACACATCCTTGATAGGGGACCCCTCCGATAAAGATGTTTTACGACCGCAACTCTCACCGGAACAGGTTGAGCAGAATGCCCGCACCTATGCGGAGCAGGCATTTAAGATTCTGGATCGGGAAAAGACCATTGTGCGCTACAACGCGGAATGGCTGGCGAAGCTGACTTTTGCCGACTTAATCAGGCTGGCGTCCAATTTCACCATCCAGCAGTTCTTAACCCGTGAGAACTTCAAACTGCGTTGGGAAAGAGGCGACGCCATCTACTTACACGAGACGTTTTACGCCATCATGCAAGGCTATGACGCCTACGCCATGCGGAGCGATGTCCAGGTGGGAGGGACAGATCAGCTCTTCAACATTATTACCGCGGCGCGCAAGATTATGACCTTTTTGGGTGAAAAGCCAAACATTGGCATCATCATGGGGATACTGCCCGGCACCGATGGGGTAGTCCGGATGAGCAAATCTCTGGGGAACCATATCCCGTTGCTCTCTTCGCCTGAGGACATGTATGGCAAGGTGATGAGCCTGCCAGATTTTGCAATGGGCTCATACTTCCGTCTGGTGACCCGGTGGTCAGAATCAGAGATTGAAGCCCTCGAGAAGGGTATGGCAGAAGGAAAACTTCACCCGCGAGATGTCAAGATGAAGCTGGCGTATGAAATTGTATCCATCTACCACAGCGAAGAAGCGGCAACTCAGGCGCAGGAAGCGTTTATCCGGGTCTTTCAGGAACATGACGTACCCGAGGAGATGCCAGAGTACACCCTCCAGCCCGGGCAAACTGTTCTGGATGTGCTAATCGCGGCGGGTATGGTCAGGAGCAAGAGCGAGGGACGGCGGCTGATTGACCAAAATGGCGTGCGCCTTGATGGACAGGCGCTCAGCGACCCCAACCAGGCGTTTCCGCACCCGGGAGTGCTTCAGGTGGGGAAGCGGCGTTTCTTGCGGGTTTCCATGTAACGATTTCCATAGAAATTCCATAGAAAAATAATCAGGGCTGCTGTAAAGGGTTATTCAGCAGCCCTGATTATTTAAGAAGATGCCGATAAAGTCAAAACGGGCTATGGTTGCGGGTAGGGGTACGGTGCGGGGGTATCAGTGACGCCAGGGGGTGCTACTGTGGTTGCCCTGGGTGGTTTCTGGCGCGGTTTTTGGGTGGGCGATTGGGTCGGTTGAGACAGGTAGGGATGGGTAGCGGTTGGTAAGGCAGACATGATTGCAACGCTCACGGTATTTCCCTGGAGCGTGATGACTTCGCTTGATACCCAACAGATTTGGGCGCCATCTTCCATCTGTATCAGCCACCAGGTTGCTTCCGGGTTGCGCCCAACCAAAGTTACTGTCTTGCCCGCTGCCAGGTAGCCGGAACCGGGAAAAGCATCCCCGGGTCCTTGTCGGCAGGTCGCATCTGAATTCACCACGGCTGAGAAAACCGGCGTGGAGGTGATTGGGGTCTGCGATGGCAAGGGCGTACTGGTCTGCGTGGGTGTGGGGGAACTGGTGGGTGTGGCTGTCGCCGTTGCTGTTGGCGACGCAACTTGGGAGCTGCTGGGTGTGTAAGTCACCAGGGCTACCTCAAAGAATTTGGGTATTTCTCG
>JBBIPD010000012.1:0-19337 GCA_037443025.1 Chloroflexota bacterium | reverse complement strand
TGGCTTCTGCCTCCAGCCAGCGGAGGTCTCATAATTATGTTATGAGTAGGCGCGTCCTTTGCGACGAAGCAGCCCCTGCATCAGCGTGGAATTGCTTCATCTGGCAAAGACCGCTGGTCGGCAAAGACCGCCGGGTTCGCAATGACCTGTTCATTCTATCAGCCTACTTTGCGAAAGTCCCGAGGCAGGCTGTCGGTTCTAGCTCAGGTCGGAAGTACCTGATTTTACAACTTATCCTGAAACCCCGGCGCTCTCTGCCTCTCCGCGGCGCTAAAGCTTGAAATAATCCTCCGGGTAAGGTTCGACCATCTCGCCGTCCATGGGGACGGCGGTGTTGAAGATAGGCTCGCCCGGGTAATAAAAGACGCCATGCGAGCGCCCCAGCACGAACCCGTCATACTCGGAATAGACATATCCATCGCCGACGGGGCGTCCCCAGATATCGCGTATCTCTGCCACGGGCTGACCTTTGCTCACCAAATCGCCCGATTCGAGCAGGTGCATCACCACCCCGGCTTGCTCGAGGCGCGGGGTGGAGAGACGGCGCACCGGGTAACCCACTTCCACCACTTTGATGCCCTGAATGGGTTCCACCTCGTCATCGAGCATGCCCGCCCAACGCATCACGTTGCGCGTCCCGGCGGCGGCGGCGCGGATGATGGCGGGGTCGGGCATGTGACCGGTGCCAAGTTCGGCGGTGAAGGAAGGCTTGCCGCCCAGGTAGAGCAAGGCGGCGGAGGTGGAGCGGTGCAGGTTCTCCTCGATGAGCTTTTTGGTGGGCATCTCGCCGATGATGGTGTGTCCGTAAGCGTGCAGCATCTCCTGCTGGCGGGCGAGCAGCTTCTCAGCCGCGGCTTTGGCGGCGCCGCTTTCATCCGGGCGATAGAGAACGCGGTCATGAAAAGCGAAGGAGATGGAGTTGGTCCAGGCGTTGTGGAAGTCAATCAGGTAATCGGCGCATTCGAGCATCACATCGAAGAGGCGCTTATAGGTCAATTCGAGCGGGGTCGGCGGGTCTTTGTCCGGGTCGTATGGCTTGGGGGGCTTGCCGTCGGGCCAGAGGCGGTTGGGGTCTTTCTCGTCGGGGTGGGGCTGGCGGAGCATCATGTGCAATCCCACCGGGTTGAGCGCCGGGATGGCGACGATCATCCCCCGCATGCGCTGGACGAGCTCCTTGTTGATGAGCTGGTGCAGCACCAGGGGTCCGCTGTGTTCGGGTCCGTGGATGCCTGCCGTCAGCCACAGGCAGGGACCATCCGCTTTGCCGCAGGCGACCACCACCGGCAGGAATTCTTTTTGCCCAGTGGGATGGAGAAACGCTTGCCATCTTCCGTATTGAATTGTCCCAGGGACGACTCTGGCGTTTCCAATGGATTTTGGGATTGACATGGGATTCTCCGATCTTTTTTGTATATCACAACGTAGATAATATATAATAATACTTGATGCAGGTGGACCTTGATTGCCTTGAGGTAGTATCACTCTGATGCGTATCCTGCTTACCCAAACGCCCTGGGGCGAGAAAGGAGGTCTGAACGGGAATATTATACAATGGCTGGATGCCGGCGATGAGGATTCCGGCGATACACTCTCGTTTTCGGATAAATGTGTAAGGAGGAGATCATCATGTCGAAAAGCAAGAAAATGCTGACCTGGGTCTCGCTGCTGGTTGCAGTGAGCATGATTCTGGCTGCCTGCGGAGGTGCCGCCACCCAACCCCCGGCAGCGCAACCCACCCAGCCCCCGGCTGAGCAACCCACCCAGCCCCCGGCGGCGCAGCCCACTCAACCCCCGGCGGCGCGTAAAGTGGTCACCCTGATTTGGACCCAGGAGTTCGATACCCTCAACCCGCTTTATACCAATATGTGGTTCGTCACCGTCCTGTTCCCGGTCTACGCCTGCCAGGCGTGGTGGTTCGACGATCAGAACGCGCCTGTGCCCAACCTGGTGACGGAAATCCCCTCGGCTGAGAATGGGGGCATCTCTGAGGATGGTCGCACCATCACCCTCAAACTGAGGGAGGATATCGTCTGGTCGGATGGCACACCCATCACCTCCGCCGATTTCAAATTCACCTACGATATGATCATGGCAGACCGCAACGCGGTCTCCTCGCGCTCCCCATATGATTTAATCGAGAGTCTGGAAACGCCAGACGAGCGCACGGTGGTGGTCACCTTCGGCAAGCCGTACGCCCCGTGGCTCTCCTCGCTCTTCGCGGGCAGCGCCGGCATCAGCATCATCCCCAAGCATGTCCTGGAGCCGGTGTTCGAGGCTGAAGGCACGATTGACACCGCCGAGTGGAATAAATTCCCCAGCGTGGGCTGCGGTCCGTTTGTCCTTGAAGAATGGCAGTCGGGCAGCTTCGCTCGCTTCGTCGCCAACGAGAACTTCTGGCTGGGACGCCCCAAGCTGGATGAGCTGTTCTTCCGCTTTGTGCCGGACGACGCCTCGATGATCGCCGCCCTGGTGGCAGGCGATGGCGATGTGGGCACCTTCTTCGCTTACAGCGATCTGCCCGAACTGGAGGCGGCGGGAATCAAGATTATGAACTCCTTCTCCGGCTACAACGAGGGCTGGTATATCAACCTGCATCCCGAGAAGGGCAACCCGGCGCTGAAAGACGTGCGCGTGCGCCAGGCGCTCGCCTATGCCTTCAACCGCCAGAAGCTGGTGCAAGACCTGCTCCTGGGGCGCACCAACGTGGCGGCGACCGACTGGGACAACACCCCCTTTGTGGACCCCACCATCGAGCCGTATCCTTACGACCCGGAGAAGGCGAAAGCCCTGCTGGCAGAAGCCGGCTGGACGGATACCAACGGCGACGGCACAGTGGACAAGGACGGGGTGGAGTTGATTTTGAAATACGGCACCACCAACCGTGAAGTGCGCCAGGATACCCAGGCTGTCGCCCAGCAGGACCTGGCGGCGGTGGGCATCGGCACCGACCTGCAGAGCTACGACGCCGACCTGTTCTTCGCCAGCTACGCCGAGAACGGTCCATCGGCGAACTTCTCGCTGGACATCATCGAGTACTCCGATTCGCCCAACTTCCCCGACCCGGACACCTCGGTCTGGCGCTGCGCCGAAATCCCCTCGGATGAGAACCCGGCAGGGGTGAACGCCAGCGGTCTGTGCGATCCGGTGCTGGAAGATCTGTTCGTGAAGCAGGAGACCCAGGTGGACTTCGCCGAGCGGCAGCAGACCTTCTACCAAATCACCCGCTATATCTTCGATAACGCCTACTGGATTGGCTTGTGGCAGGACCCGGACCTGTTCGGTTTCAGCGACAGGATCACGGGGGTCAAGCTCTCCGGCGCGACCGCCTTCTACAACGTCGCCGAGTGGGACGTGACCAAGTAACCGCGATAACCCGAAGCTGGCGTGCAGGCGAAAGCCTGCACGCCAGCATTGGACGGAGGCGATGACCCGTTACATCATCCGCAGGCTGTTGCAGGCGATACCCCTGCTCTTTCTGGTGAGCCTGGTGTTGTTCGTCCTGATGCAGAACATGGGCGACCCCCTCGCCACGATGGGCGGGCGCAAGGTAACCCGCAAGGAAGACCGCGAACGCCTGGCGCGCCAGCTTGGGCTGGATAAACCGGTTCTGGTGCAGTATATCTATTGGCTGGTGGGCAACGACTGGACCAAGACCGATATGGACGGGGATGGCGTCGCCGAGACGCCCGGGGTGCGCAAGGGCGTGCTGCGCGGCGATTGGGGCATCTCGCTGGTCAATCGCCAGCCGGTGACCAAGGTCATCGGCGAGCGATTGCCCAATACCCTGCTCTTGATGCTCACCGCAGAAGGGGTGGTGCTGGTTTCAGCTTTGCTCATCGGGATTTATTCGGCGCTGCGCCAGTACTCCCTGGTGGATAACATCGTCACCGCAGCGACCTTTGTCTTCTACTCGATGCCGGTGTTCTTCTTCGCCCTGCTGGCGATGTACATCTTCTCGGTCAATTTCAGGAAATGGGGCTTGCCCTATCTGCCCACGGTGGGCATGTTCGAGCCGGGCGCCGGGCAGACCGTCTCTCAGGTCGTTTGGCACATGGTTTTGCCGGTGGCGACCCTCTCCTTTGGCTTCATCGCCGGTTACAGCCGCTACATCCGCAGCACGATGCTCGAGGCATTGGGACAGGATTACGTGCGCACCGCCAAAGCCAAAGGCTTGCCGCGCCCGGAGGTGATCTACGTCCACGCCTTGAAGAACGCCGCCCTGCCCATCGTGACCATCGTCGCCCTGGATTTGCCCTTCCTGCTGGGCGGCGCCATCGTCACCGAACGCATCTTCGGCTGGCCTGGGATGGGACGGTTGTTCCTGGATCATGTGTCGCGCTCAGATACGCCGGTGGTGATGGGCATCCTGATGATGATCGCCCTAGCGGTGATTCTATTCCAGATTATCGCCGATATCACCTACGCCTGGTTAGACCCCAGGATACGCTATAAGTAACGGGTAGAAGAACCATATGGAAAGCAGCGCAGCCCAACCCTCTCCTGGCGTCGCCCGCCTCACTCTGGATGAACTGGAGACGCCGCCCCTCAGCCTGGGGCAGCTCACCTGGCGCCGTTTTCGGCGACACCGGATGGCGATCTTTGGCTCCATCACTTTGCTTCTGATGGTGCTGTATTGTTTTGGGGGGATGATGTTCTTCAGTGAAGCCGACGCCAACCGCACCGATACCGGGGCGCGCCTGCAGGCGCCGAGCCGCGTTCACCCCTTCGGCACCGACACCATCGGGCGGGATATCCTGGCGCGCACCATCTACGGCGGGCAAATCTCGCTCATCATCGGCATGACCGCCATGCTGGTGGAGCTGGTGTTCGGGATATCCATCGGCGCGCTGGCGGGTTATTTCGGCGGTCTGATAGACAGCATCACCATGCGCATTACCGAGGCGGTGTTGATCATCCCTCAGATATTCCTGCTGCTGGTGATGGCGAAGTATTTTGCCCAATCCATCCCCAATTACCAGTTCATGGGGCGCACCTTCAGCGGGAGCGTTTTGGTGATTATATTTGTCATTGGGATTACCAGCTGGCCTTACCTGGCGCGCATCGTGCGCGCCCAGTTCCTCTCGGTAAAAGAGAACGATTTCATCCTGGCAGCCCGCGCCACCGGCGCATCCACCCGGGATATCATTTTCCGCCACATCCTGCCCAACAGCTTCGCCCCCATCATCGTCTCGGCGACGTTGAGCGTGGCGGCGGCGATCACCCTGGAGGCGTACATCAGCTTTCTGGGGTTGGGCGTGCGCCCGCCCACCGCCACCTGGGGCAATATGCTGGAAGGCGCCTATAATTACATTGACACTGCCTGGTGGCTGTGGTTCTTCCCCGGGTTTTTCATCGCCCTGACGGTGTTGAGCATCAACTTTCTGGGAGATGGGCTGCGCGACGCCCTCGACCCGCACAGTCGGGCAGTGTGATACGAGGTGACCCCCCATGATGGCATCCCAGCCGATTTTAGAGGTTAGAGATTTACGCACCCGCTTTCACATCGCCGAAGGCATCGTCTACGCCGTGAACGGGGTCTCGTTCAAGCTCAACGAAGGGGAGACGATAGCCGTGGTGGGGGAGAGCGGCTGCGGCAAGTCGGTGACGATGATGTCCATCATGCGCCTCATCCCCATCCCGCCGGGGGAGATTGCGCAGGGCGAGGCGCTCTTCAATGGTCGAGATTTATTCAAGCTGAGCGAAGCCGAGATGGAGCACATCCGGGGCAAGGAGATTGCGATGATCTTCCAGGACCCGATGACCGCCTTGAACCCGGTGCTGACCATCGGACGCCAGTTGGGCGAGCCGCTGCGGGTTCACCTGGGGTTAAGTAAGGAGGAGATTCGGGAGCGCTCAATCGGCTTGCTGGAGCAGGTGGGGATTCCTGACCCGGCGCAGCGTCTGAAGGATTACCCCCATCAGTTCTCCGGAGGGCAGCGCCAGCGGGCGATGATCGCCATGGCGCTGGCGTGTCACCCCTCCATACTGATTGCAGATGAGCCAACCACCGCCCTGGATGTGACCATCCAGGCGCAAATCGTGGAGCTTGTCCAGCGGATACGGGAAACGATGAACATGGCGGTCATCTGGATCACCCACGATTTGGGGGTGGTGGCGGAGATGGCGGAACGGGTGCTGGTGATGTACGCCGGGTTCATCGTCGAGGAGGCGTTGGTGAACGATCTCTACGGCGACCCGCGCCATCCGTACACAATGGCGTTGCTGGGGGCGTTGCCCCGGATTGACCGCCGCCGCGATAGACGGCTGCGTTCCATCCCCGGCGCGCCGCCGAACCTGCTGGTCGAACCCCTGGGATGCCCCTTCGCCGCCCGCTGCGAGCTGGTCTTCGAGCGCTGCCGGATGGAGATGCCGCCGCTCATCGAGGTCGCCCCGAACCAGCATCGCGCCGCCTGCTGGTATGACCTGGCGAGCGGTCAGCCGCGCTGAATCCCTCAGGAGCAATCTCTTGGAAGACGCTCACTCTCTCTCGAATAACGGCGCAAAACCCCTGGTGCAGGCGCGGGAGTTGAAGAAGTATTTTCCCATCCGCCGCGGGCTGATTATTGAGCGCGAGGTCGGCTCGGTGAAGGCGGTGGATGGAATCAATTTCGACATCTGGCGGGGGGAGACCCTGGGTCTGGTGGGGGAGAGCGGCTGCGGCAAGACCACAGTGGGGCGGACCATCCTGGGCTTGTACCCCATCACCGCGGGGAAGGTAGAGGTCTGCGGCATCTCGCTTGGCGAGGCAAGCAAGGAGGAGATGCAGGTCTTGCGCCGTAAGGCGGCGATGATTTTCCAGGACCCATACGCCTCGCTCAACCCGCGCTGGACGGTGAGCGCCATCATCGGCGAGCCACTGCGGGTGCACAATCTGACGGCGAGCGTCAAAGAGCGGGATGAGCGGGTGCATGAGCTGATGCTGAAGGTGGGGCTCAGCCCGCGCCTGATCAACCGTTTTCCCCATGAGTTCTCCGGCGGGCAGAGACAGCGGATTGGGGTGGCGCGGGCGTTGGCTTCTAACCCGGAGTTCATCGTCTGCGATGAGCCGATTTCGGCGTTGGATGTCTCGATTCAGGCGCAGGTGGTCAATCTGCTGGAGGATTTGCAGGACGAGTTCGGCTTAACCTACCTCTTCATCGCCCACGATTTGAGCATGGTGCGCCATATTTGCGACCGGGTGGCGGTGATGTACCTGGGGGTGATTGTGGAGCTGGCGGAGCGCAATGAGTTATACGAAAATCCGCTCCATCCTTACACCCAGGCGTTGCTTTCGGCAGTGCCCATACCCGACCCGGCGATCGGGCGCAAACGCCAGCGCATCATCCTGCCGGGGGATGTGCCCAGCCCCGTCAACCCGCCTTCCGGCTGTCGCTTCCACCCTCGCTGCCCCATCGCCAAAGACTATTGCGCCCAGGCGGTACCCGAATGGCGCGAAATCAGCCCGGGTCACTGGACGGCATGCCACGAGGTAAAGTGAGGCTCTACGCTGTTGTCTCGCCCGCTTGAATAAAACTCGCGGGAATTATTACAATCCGCAGGGGGATCAGGGCGACTCCGCATAGCAAAGTTCTAACAGCTGGAAATCAACCTTGTGCAGGGAATCGCTCCAGGCGTCGCCAATCAGCCACCAGCGCCAGTCGGAGGACTCACCGCCAAACCATTGAGGGGGCAGGGGGCGATCGAGTAGCAGCGTGCCAAACCGATCATACACCTTGAATTGACGCTGGGGCAGGTGGAAAACGACCACGATTTCCTCGGCGGCAGGTAAGTTGAATTGATCGAACGTGTTCAGCGTACCGCTCAGATCGGAATACAGGATATTTCCATTCGGGGAACCAATGTGGTCGGTATGCAGTCCGACCATCCAATTCCCGTTTTGAGCGGCGTTAGCCCAGGTGCCATCCGATAAGACTGCCTGATTGACGAGCAGCCCCAACTGATAGATATTTGCGGTTATCAAGCGCACCGCCAAAGTATCCCCGCCCTCCCAACTCCGGAAGGCAAGATATGCCTTACTGCTCTCATCGGAATAAAGATGCACTCCAGGATCGGTGAAGACGACCTGTCCGTTGAGATAGGTATCGGTATAAGCCGGAATGGCGCCAAAGTCCGCCAGCCCGTTTCGAAAATCGGTGGAAATAGAGGGTTGGGTGATGCCCGCCAGGGCGCAGACGCCCACAGGGTTGGCTGGAGGTGGGCTGACGCTATTGTTCGGTCGCCAGGCAAATCTGTCGTTTCGAGCCGAACTGCTGGTTACGTTGATGATGCTCCCCTGGGCAAGGTCAATGACGTTGATTTCGGAGTCATCCCACAGGATATGACGGTACGCAATGAGCTTCCCATCGGGAGACCAGGCTGGATTCCAATTGAGATCATCATTGTCAACCAGGTGGGTGATCTCTTTTGTGGATAAGTCAATCAGTTGCAGACTGTTATTTACCTCACCAGTCCCTGGATCCACGCTAAAAACAAGGGATTTTCCGTCGGGAGACCAAGCCAGATAGTCAAGATAATCTGTGTGGTCTGAGGGGTCAATATGGGCGATTCTTTCGAGGATGGCGCCGTCTTGCGTGGTTTTGAAGGGATTGAATTGCCAGTACACGAAAGAGGGATCCTTCTGAGAGAATGCGATCCACTGGCTGTCTGGCGACCAGGTGGGCGAGTGTGAATTGTTGCCGCAGCCCATTAAATTCGACGTATCCTCCCAATTGCCAAGCAAGCGTAAGTTAGTGCCGTCGCGGTTGATGACGATCGGCGCGCACCAGGTTCCGACTCCCTCGCCCTCATCCCAATATGCTTCAACAGCGATCTGACTGCCATCAGGCGACCAGGTGTAATCTTGTATACCGCAGATTTGAGGACGATTATCAATCGTGAGCACGCGCAGGGGCGGGTCTGATGAGTCAATCGGCTCCACCCAAAGCTCCTCATAATCCCCGTATGAGGCGACATAGGCGATGCGGCTGCCGTCTGGGGACCAATGGGGAAGGCGTAAGTTGGTTATGCTGGGGGCAAAGCCGGTGATCTGACGCGTATTCATGTCCAGGATGTAAATCAGAAATGTGCCGGTGTAATCTGCTGAGAAAGCCAGCTTCTGCCCGTCTGGCGACCATGAAGGGTCTTGCTCATTATCCGGACCGGTGAGCAGCGGCTCCCTCCCGCTGCCGTCCGCATTCACCAGATAGATATCTGTGTTGAAATTTTCCCAGCTGGTATAAGCCAGTTGGTTTGGAAGCTCATTTAGTAAGCGGTTCAAGGTCACAGGAAAATAAATTTCCGTCCCTGTTTGCCCATCATCCGTAATCAATAAACCACGATGCTCCCAGGATAATGCGTTCTCCATGTTTGTCGAGGCGCTTGTCGAAGCAGTGATTGCTCTTCTTTGCGGATAACCCTGGCACATGATTGCAAGGATTAAGATAAAACTGATGAATAATAAGCGACGGGAGTTCATGATATTTCCTTGGCAATTTGTAGAATTCGATTTTGCTTAAGTATTGCATATAAATGGGGATTTAGGGTTTCTAAAATTGTAAGGATGATGCTGGGACTTCCTGTTTGCGGAGATGGGCGGCGTCCAGTCGCATAAAACAGTCCGCTTTAAGGACTTTAAAGCGGCGCGGCGTCAACTCAACGACGAGCGCTATTTCGGGAACGCCGAACCTCGATTTCAGGTAAATAACGGCGTCATCTCCGCCTTTGCCAGCAGGCGATTCATTTCAGCCTCGGAGGGTCTGCCCTTGAAGCGCCCTGCGGCGTCCAACACGCGCGGCAGCAGGCGGATGTCGGCGACGCTGTTCAGGAAGACCGCCGGTTCGCCCAGCACCCAATGCACTGCCAGGTCAATGTCCGCCTGATCTTCGAGCGGCTGGTACCAGGTGTTGTAAGTGTGGGGACGATCGCCCCAGGGGGCGCGGGTGATGGACTTGATGGTCTGCACTGCCACGTTGCGCTGCCGACAAATCCCGAGAAGTTCGTTGAAATCCGCCGCGTAATGCGGGTTTTGCATCATCAGGTAGCTATAGGGGAGCAGCACCGAATCGAAGTCGAAGCGCTGTAATGCGTTGATGTGCAGGCGGGCAATCTGGACGCCGTGACCGGTGACGCCGATGAAGCGCGTCAAACCTGCCTGCCGCGCTTCGATAAAAGCCTCCAACGCGCCGCCCTCCCCCAGGGCGGTTTCCCATTCCTCCTGCGTCGAGAGATTGTGAATCTGGAACAGGTCCACATGGTCGGTGTGGAGCAATTCCAGCGAGCGTTGCAGCGATTCCCACGCCGCCTGACGGGTGCGCTCTTCGGTTTTGGTCGCCAGGAAGAACTGCTCCCGGTAGCGCTTCATCCAGGGACCGATGCGCCGCTCCGCCTCGCCGTAGCTGGCGGCGGTGTCAATATGGTTGATGCCGTGTTCGAGGAGCAGGTCGAGGACGGCGTCGGCTTCTGCCTGGGTGGCGGAAGAGAACGCCGCGCCGCCGAAGATGACCCGCGTGCTGGTGTGTCCGCTTCGTCCAAAGGGCATTTGGGGTATCATGCTGGGTCTCCTTATCTATTCTCATGGGAAGGCGATTAATCGTATTATAAGACGCCGCCGCCGGTTTTACCGGCAAAGATTGCGCCTATGGTCTTTCTCTCCTACTTTCGTAGGATGCAATTCATCCCCCCTATGATTGAATAATTTTCGTACCGCCTGGTGATGCAGCGCGCACCTGGGGGGCGTATAAATAGGATATAGCAAGAGAGATGAACCCTGTCTGTTCTATTGATTTGGATGATCACCCCTGTGTTTGATATGACTACCACACCTGTCTGGAGACCTGGCGAGAGCCTTTCTGACGAAAAAACGCTCATCTCCATTGCCCAAAGCGGAGACCTGGCGGCGTTCGATCAGCTCGTGCTGCGGTATCAGGACATGCTCTATCAACACGTTTTCGGCATCCTGGGCGAGCGCTTTATTGCCGAGGACATCACCCAGGAGGCGTTCATCAAGGCATATCGCGGTATGCCCCATTTTCGGGGCGGGTCGTTTCGGGCGTGGCTGCTGCGGATTGCGACCAACGCCTGTTACGATGAGCTGCGCCGTGACCGACGCCGGGTGCAGGGCGAGGAATGGGCGGTGAACGACGACGGCGAGGAGATAGAACCGCTGGACAGCCTGGATAACCCCGGACCATCTCTGGAAGAGCGGGTGGAGCGGGGCGAGGTGCGCCGGGCGTTGGAGCAGGCTTTGCTGCGCCTGCCGGCGGAATATCGGGCGACGGCGATCATCGTGGATATCTTGGGTTTCGATTACGCTGAGGCGGCGCAGAGCCTGGGGGTGCCTGTCGGCACGGTGAAGAGCCGTCTGGCGCGGGCGCGCCAGGGGCTGCGCCGGTATCTGCTGCGCACGCCAGAATTGGTCTACTGAACCTCCCCCTCCAAACACCCCCATATTCCCTCGAAGCGCGTTACACCAACCGAGGTCAATCAAAGCCATTCGGCGTCTGCGGTAGATACACCGGGTACACCACCCATACCACAGTGCTTGCCTGCGCCTGACCCAGGCTGTTGCTGGCGGTCACGGTGGCGGTGTAGACGCCTGGAGCGGCGTAGGTGTGCTGCGTCTGGGCGCCGACTCCGGTCTCGCCATCGCCAAACTGCCAGGCGTAGCTGACGTTGCTCCCGCCGCTCACGCTTGCGCTGAAGGCGGTGGGCATGCCGAAGATGGTCGGGCTGTTGTTGGAAGCGGTCAACCCGACGATGGGCGCATCGCTGATGGTGATGACGTGGGTGGCGCTGACCAGGCTGGCGGGGTTTTGGGGAGTGAGGGTGTTGACCTGCACTCCGGGCGTCTCCCAGGTGAAGCTGACCGTTTGCACGGCGCCGCCCACCTGGACAAGGGTCTCCTGCTGGCTTGCCTGCCAGGTGGTGGTGATGGGCAGGCTGGCGTCAGGCGGCTGGACTGCGGCGGTAAATGGGTAGGCGACGCCCGGAACGCCGCTGGATGCGCCGCTGAGAGCCAGGCTCTCCAAAGGCGTGAGCAGGCTGGCGTATTTCAAATCGCCGGTGGAGGGGTCATAGAAGCTGATGCGGGGCTGGTCGGCGTGGAGGGCGATGGACGAATCGAAGCCGTAATAATATCCGTCGAGGGGGATGGTCTGGGTGATCCAGACGCCGCTGCTGTTTTCAGCGTATTTCAAACGCCCGCAGGGACCGGGGCAGAGATCGCCGGTGTAGCTGATGTGGGCTGAGCCGTCTGAAGCGACGGCGATGGATGGGCTGGCGCCGGTGCCGCCGAAGGCGTCCACGAGGGCGATATCCCACCCGTTGCCGTTCTGGATGGCGATTATGAGCGATGGATTGGCGGCGTCGGTGTAGGGGATATTCACATTGCCGTTTGCGTCCAGCGCCAGCTGGATGTTAGAGACAGCATCGCGGTCGGGTTCCAAGGTCTGGGTGATCCAATCGCCGCCCTGAAGGGTGGCGTAGCGCAGGTCTTCACCGGGCAGGGCAAAATAGCTGATATGGGGGATGTCGTTGGCGTCTAACGCCAGGGACGAGTCTATCCCAATGTCCCCAACGCCGTCAATGGTGCGGTACTGCCAGCCGCTTGCGTTCTGGAAGGCGTAGCGCAGGGATTTGGAGGTGGAATGATAGTAGCTGATGTGCGCATAGCCGAGAGAATCGAGCGCCAGCGAGCTGTAACAGCCGGTCGTCACCCCGCCGTCGAGGATAATGGGCGGTTTCCAGCCGCTCGCGTCTTTGTAAATGTACTTAAGGCGCTCGTTGGACCAGTCGTAGTAGGAGATGTGGGGGTAGCCCTGCCTGTCCAGAGCGAGGGAGGTGCACAAGCCAACAACGTTGACCCAATCCAGAGTTTGTTGATGCCAGCCCGAGGCGTCTTTGTAGGCGTATTTGAGGTCCTGCAAGGTTTGATCCATGTAGCTGATGTGGGGGTAGCCCTGGGCATCCAGAGCGAGCGACGTGAACCCGCCGACGTCGCTTCCATAATCCACGATGACGGGATCGTTCCAGCCTGCGCCGCTCTGGTTGATGACCTTCAGCTTGTAACCGAAATCGGACACGGTCAGGTCATAGTAGGCGATATGGGCTTGCCCGCTGTTGTCCACAGCGATGGAGGTGAATCCGCCAATCAGCCCGCCGCTATCCAGGGTGGCGGTCTGCCAGGTTGATCCCGCCAGGGTGGCGTAGCGCAGGGTGTCGTCCGCCTGGTAGCTGATGAATGGCGCGCCCTGCGGGCTTAGGGCGATGGAGTTGAACGCTCCAACCCCGTTCACCGTGTCCACCAGGGTGGTGGTGAAGACGCCGCCGACGCCCAGGGCGTATTTTAAATCGTAATCGGGATAACCCACGTTGTAGCTGATGTGCACCCGCCCGCTGTCATCCAGGGCGATAGAGTTGTCTTCGCCTGCATTGCCGACGTTGTCCACGGTGACCTGGTGCCAGCCTCCTGCGTCTTTGTAGGCGTATTTCAGGTCGTCGTTGCCGTAATCCCAATAGCTGATATGCGGATAGCCGTTTTTATCCAGGGCGAGGGAGGTGCCCTGACCGGTATTCGGGCTGCTATCCGCCAGCTCGAAATGCCAGCCGCCGGCATCCTGGTAGGCGTACTTCAGGTGCACCCCGTCCCAGTAGCTGATGTGGGCGTAGCCGCTGGCGTCCACAGCCAGGCTTGGGGTGCCGTAGCCGGCGCCATCCAGAGTTTGCGATTGCCAGCCGGAGACGGTTCGCCAGGCGAATTTCAGCTTGCCGTTGAGCGTGTCCAGATAGGCGATGCGCGGTGAGTCGGAGGAGTTGAGGGCTAGACTGGCAGCCGAGCCGACCAGGGTGGAGCGGTCGGCGGTCTCATAGCGCCAGCCTGCCCCATCCCACCAGGTGTAATACAGATGGTCGCGCCCATACGCCAGGTGGGGCTTGCCCTGGCTGTCCAGGCGCAGCAGGCGGTCGGTGGAATAATCGAACTGTTTGGGGCAGTCGGCGCATTCGATGTTAAACACACTGCCGGACGGGGCGAGGGTCGGAATCTCATGCGCAGGTTTTTCGTGGGGGATGGATTCGCCCGGGGGGCGGTTGAGCGGCTCTGGGCGAGTTGCGCCCCCGGCGCCGAAGACGATAGCGAGCAAAGCCATTGCCAGCCCGAAAGCCAGAATCAGGGAATGGACGCGCCTGGCGTGCATAGCTGCCTCCTTCCTGGGTGAAGCAAAGGGGTAAAGTCCCGCTTTTTTGTCGGCTATTTTGATTTTATACCAATTTTGAGGTTTGAAATCTTAAGATTGGCTTATGGCTGACAACCCCTCTCCTGAAGGAAAGGGGGGCAGATCTCTCCCCCAGCCCGGGTTGGCGCTATTGATTGGAGGCGAAGAGGTCTTTTGCAGGCACCTGACCCAGGTTTTCCACCACCAGCTTGACTCCGGGCAGGCGGCTGAGATAGGGGCGCTGTTTTTCGTCTCCTAGGGCGATGATGAACCCGATGCCAGCCGCTCGCGCCGATTGCACGCCGTGTTTGGAATCCTCCACCGCGGCGCACTCGGCGGGCGCCAATCCCAGCTTTGCTGCGGCGCGCAGGTATGGGTCGGGGGCGGGTTTGGTGGCGATGTGATCGTCGTCGAAGACCACCTGCTCGAAATCGAACCATTTATCCAGATGCAGATGCTGAAAGTAAAAGCGCACATTGACCTCGCCGGCGGAGGTGGCGATGCTGCGGCGCACGCCCATCACTTTCAGGGTATCCAGAAGCGCCTCCGCCCCGGGGGAAAGACGGAACGCCTCGCCGCGCTCCAGGCACAGGCTGCGGTAGATGGATTCTTTGCGCTCGGTATGCTCCACCAGCTCCGCGCCGGAGAAATGCCTGCCGGTCAGGTAGTGCAGGATGTAGCGGTTATCGCGTCCGACCACATGCTCCAGGGTCTCCTCCGGGCGCAAGGGCGAGCCGCGCAGGATTTGAGCGTAACGCGACCACGCTTCGCCCTGCTCGGCGGTGTCCCAGCAAAGGACGCCGTTGAAATCGAAGATGATTCCTTTGAGACCTGTCGTCATAGGGGTCTGTCTGCCTCGTCCGCTTGCTGTAAGTAGCTTTCGATGCGCTTGCCGAGGATGATGTAGCGGAACGGCTTTCCCTGGAAGGCATTAACCGCTCCCACCACGCCGTAGATGATAAAGACAAAACCGACCAGCAGGATGACGCCAAACACAATCAAAGGAAAGAAGGATGTCATCATCACAAGCAGCTCGCTAGAGCCGAGCGATTCCGTCGCCGCGCCAAAGATCATACCGGCAAAGATGACGAAGAAGGAGAGCAGATAACATCCCATTCCCAGAATCCAGGCGACAATCATGACCAGTTGGTATGCCAACGCCTGCAGGGATTGGAATGCCACGTATTTCGATTTTTCCCTCTGCGCGACCCAGATGATGATGGGGGCGATGACGCCCATCAGGGGGAGCAGCGCAGAGACGTGGGAGAGCGCCGCCAGTACGCGCTCATCGCTGGAGGGGATGGGGTTTTGTTCGTCTGTCATGGCTACAACTCCTTGGTTTTGAGAGCAATCAGGAGGGAAGGGGGTAACCCGCCTCCCGCCTGGAGTAACTGCGGCATTTAGTATATCCCAATTTGGCGGGATTGTTCAGTTTGAGGGATGGAATATTCGCGCAGCGCAGCAGGCGCGTCGAATGAATTCGACGCCTGACTGGTTCAAACCCGCCTAACCGGGTTTCATCCATGCGGGACGCAGGCATCCGCCAGGAATTCGTGAAATTCGTGTCATTCGCGGCAAGGGTTTTGTTGGGTTTCGCTATATCCTGTCTTCGATCTCCCAGGCGTGGTCGAGCAGGTGCCAGGCGGCGCGGCGCAGGTAGAAGCGCAGCGTCCACATTCTCCCGCCGCGCGGTCCCATCGTGGGCAGCTCGCCGTTGTGCGCGGCTTGTGTGGCGCTCAGCACCTGCTGGCGGATTGCGGCGAACGCCTCTTCGGAAGCGGCGTCAAACTCGCCCGTTTGCTTCCAGCCCAGCTTTCGCAGGTACGCCGCCTCGGCTTCCAACACGTGGGTGACGTTCTGCGCCAGCTCCCTGCCGCCGCCGCGCGGACCTTTGCGCAGCTCCAATCCCTCCGCCCGTTTCACCGCCGCCAGGAACGCATCCCAACACGCCAGCAGGATGGCAATTTGCCGTTGATATTCGCCCGAATCCATGGGGAGAGTATCCGCCTCCAGCTCGCTGTCCGGCGCGCCGAAATCGGTGGTGACGCTCCCCGGATGGCGCTCCACCACCACCAAATCCGCCAGTGCGCCTGGCGGATGGAAGTCTATGCCCACGACTGCCAGCGCCCGCTGGTAGCGCGTTGCGTAAGCCAGCAGCGCCTGCAGGGCGGAGGCTTCATCCCGTCCGCTGCGGCACCAGCCCGGGTAATCTCGCGCGCCGGCAAAGACTCGTTTGTGTCCGCTTTCGAGATAGGCGAGTATCGGGGGCATAGAGAATCTCACGAATAGACTGACGATTAAAAATTGCCCCGGGTGGGCGCGGGTTATCCCATTGCGGCGAGATTCTCCAGGAATTTGACCACCGCCGCGTAGTCCAAATCGCCAAAACCCGCCACGTTGGCGGCGGTGTACACCTGGTGGGCGATGGCGCTGGTGAAGAGCGGCGTCCTCAGCTCGTGCGCGGCTTCCATAATCAGGTCGAAATCTTTTTGCATGTATTTCAGCGCAAAAGCTGGCTCGAACTTCCCCTCGATCATCATCCTGCCCTTGTTTTTGAGATGCGGCGAGCTGACCGCGGTCTCTCCCAGGATTTCCAGCATCTGCTGCGGGTCGAGACCCGCCTGACGTCCCAGAGTCAGCGTCTCCGCCACCGTCAGGACGGTCAAGCCAATCATCAGGTTCACAATCACCTTCATCGCGCTGCCAGCGCCGTTGGGACCCACATGGTGCACCTTTTCGCCCATGGCGAGCAGCACCGGCTTTACCGCCTCCAGCGCGGCGGCGTCCCCGCCCACCATGAAGTGCAACTTGCCCTCCCTGGCTGGTCCCACCGAACCGGAGACGGTGGCATCCAGGAAGGCGACGCCCTTCTGCCGCGCCGCCTCTGCCATCTTCCTGGTGGCGACAATCCCCACCGTGCTGGTGTCAATCAGAGTCATCCCCGGATGAGCGCCTTCCAGCACGCCCTCCGCTCCCAGCACCGCCTCCAGCTCCTCTGCCACCTGTCCAATCATGGTGATGACCACGTCGGAGCGCCGGGCTACGTCGGCGCAACTGGACGCCACCGGCACACCGCGGGCGGCAAACTTCTCGGTTTTGGCGGGCAGGCGATCGTACACCGTCAGCGGGAAACCGGCGTCCAGCAGATGCTCCGACATGGGGGTTCCCATCGCGCCGATGCCGATAAAACCCACGCGTGGTTTGGTCTCTGTCATAGCTCTCTCCTCGTCAAAGATTCTGCAAAAATGTAAGCCGGAGGCGACCTCCGGGCGATCTTTCAATCGGATTTGACCAGGTAGTGCAGCAAGATTCCGTCCTCGGGCAGGCGCTCCACCGAGCGCAGGCTCAGGCGCACCGCCTGCGAGCGGGTCAGCCCAGCCCCATCTGCCAGGGTGGGCGCGGACGCGCCGCCGAAGACCATTGGCGCGAGGTAGATGTAGATTTCGTCCACCAGCCCGAGCGCCAACAGCTCGGCGTTGAGCGTGCCGCCGCCCTCCACCATCAGGCGCTGCACGCCCTGGCGCTTCAGCTCCGCCAACGCCTGGGCGAGATTTACCCGCTGCTCGCCCATCAGAAAGACCTGGGCGCCGCGCTGCCGCAGGGTTTCGACCTGCGCCGCGTCGGTCTGGGTGGTGGTGAAGATGATCACCCGGGCTGCGCCTTCGCCCAGGAAGCGACTCGTCGCTTTCAGATCCGCCTTGCTGACCACGCCCACCTTGATGGGGTTCTCCGGCAAACCCCGGGCGAGGCGCTCTGCGCGCAGCTTCTCTGATTTCACCGTCAGGCGGGGGTCGTCGCCCAGCAGGGTGCGCCCGCCCACCAGGATGGCATCGCTCTCGGCGCGCAGGCGATCGACGCGCTCGGCGTCCAGGGCGGAGGAGATTTTCGCCCCGCGGCGTTCGACCGTATCCAGCTTGCCGTCGGCGGTCATGGCGACGTTGATAATGACGTGCGGACGAGCTTCGGAGGTCATGTCACCGGTCAATATCCTAATCCGCTTCCAATTCGGCAGCCCGGCGCACGAAATGCGTCCACCACAGCATGGTGCGCTCCTGCTGTACCCAGAAGAGCAGGGTCATGATCAAACCCGCCCCTTTCAAGATGTATGTCCTCAGGGGCGTGAGCGCCTCTCCCCCGCTAATCAGCAGGTTGAGGATCACCCCGATGATCGCCAGGAAGACGGTGAGTTGGGCAAAGCGCAAGCTCTGGAACTGGCGCTGGTTGCTGCTGGCGTCCATGTACTCGTCTTTGGGGCTGCCGCTCGGCATGGTACACAACCATCTCTCAGGGTTTCGGTATTCCGATACTCTATATTATACGAGAAGGCGTTCGGTAATGCTCTATAATGTAAACCATCCTCGAATATGATCACGAATACACGAATAAGTGCTGAGCTTCAGGCGGGAAAACCATGAAAAAATTAACAGCGCCCTCAAGATGGCGTTATCGGTGTATTCAGACCTCCTGGTACGAGAGACATTCGAATATTCGTGGATTATTCGTGGACGGCGCTTCTCTGTTTGGGGTTTCCGAACGCTCTCAATTATAAGTTACGATATTATAAGATGATAATCATATTACGTAAAAGTATTTTTCTGTTTGGGTTTATCGCCATCTTTTCGTTTTTATCGGGCGCACCTGCTGCCTTGAGCCAGACGGGTGGATGGTCAACCCCGCAGGCGCTCTCGCCTGAGAATCGTTCCAACTTGTTCCCGGATGTCGCCGCGGACGCCGCCGGCAATATTCATGTCGCCTGGTCTGGCGGTATATCCGCCGGGGTGGGTTCGGCTTACGATGTGGTCTATTATACAACCAGCCGCGATGGGCAGAGTTGGTCGGAGCCAAATGATATCGTCGCCCTGCCTTCCAAGGGAGCCGTCACCCGTCCGTCGTTGCTTGCTACACAAGATGGGATTCTACACCTGACATTCAGAGACTACACCATCTATTACTCTCAGGCTGCAATCGGGGCTGTTCAACCCAATCGGATGTTACCATACCAGTATATCAGCACCCCGGATAATGGTTACTTTTCTTATTTAACGAGCGATGAGCAGGGCAGACTGCATGTGGTATACACTGAAAATTCGCAAAACCAGGCTTGTCCAGGATGTTTCCATGTCTTTCATCGCCTGTCGCAGGATGGCG